>NZ_JBJGXI010000017.1:0-91413 GCF_045635475.1 Radiobacillus sp. PE A8.2
ATCTAAGTTTAAAAAAGAAATAATTTGACTATGGACATATTTAATTACTTCACCAACTTCATTTTTTCTCTCTTTGTACTCATTCAAAGGAATGCTCTTTACCACATAGATCCAATTCATCCCATAATTCTTAACATCTACTTTTAAAAGGTCTAAATTGATAAGTTCGTTCAGATGGTCTTCGTCAAAGTACTCAATACCAATAACAATTTCATCGGCATTCTTAGCCTCATAATCATCTTCTAAATGCACACTTATCCCATTTATTTCTTTTATCACAATTTCACTCCTATTTATTCTGCTTACTTCTTGCTATTCAACAAATGAAGGCATATACCTTTATTAAATCAGATAGTTTCTTACAAGCTTACTCAGATTATATGGTAATATAACTAATTCAGATTTCACGAAACTAGCACAAACAATCCGACAAATCGATGTTCCGTGAAATATATCGATCTTCGACAATTGGAACAATCTGCTTTTTACACCTCGCATCTTCACTTGATTTGGCTTCAAGGAGTATGATTCTATGTTTAAAAGTTCCTTGGAATGCTTGCCTTACTTGCTACTACACAGCTTTATATTTTCAGCCCAATTAGATTACAATAGTATCCAAATCAAGCTGAATGACAAGTTATCTGGGTGTTTATTACGAATATTTTCTTTTCATATTGTATTAATGGAAAACTTGCTAGTTGTGGAAAGTTTATGCTCGGGGATACGAAACGTGGTTTATCTTTTCAATTAGATTTGTTACCTTTGTGAAAAATAAAAATATCAAAGCGCAAGACAGCAGTTCCTATGTAGCTCTAACCATGTTGGCTACCATGGATAAATAGGTTTTTTGTTACCAATTCATCTTCCTGCGCTCGGTTAAGGTAGCATTAGTCTAGTTCTTTTAACAGCATATCGATCGCTTCAGGACTTAAGATGATTTTACCATCAAAGAACTCTTTATTTTCAGAGGTAATTTCACCCGTTATCATACATGCTTTGCTACTAGGATAGTATTTCTGCAAAATTATTTTTTCTTCTTCAACAAAAATTTCAAGTGGGTCCTTATTGGCAATTTTTAAACGATCACGAAGTTCCTTTGGAATGACAATTCGCCCTAACTGGTCTGTTTTTCTAACTACTCCTGTACTTTTCATGATTTCCCTCCTTTCTCAAAGTATATTTCACCTTCATAGTAGACTAGTACTCTTTGTTTATCAAGAATATTTTTACATTTGAGTAATTTAGCACCACATAGAGTTGTCTTTCCCCCCAAGGATTATTCTTGAGGGGATGAAAAGTACTTTTTCCTTATATACCTATTTTCTCTCATATATATTTCCATCGATATTATCTAAGGTGATTGGAGAAACAGTAATTGTTCCTCCTTTTTTAATTAGGCCATCCTCATCATATGATGCATCAGCATTTATAACAATTGAGAACGAAGGTTTATTGTCATCCCCATTTACTACGATAGAAAAGATTCCATGTTGCACGGTATCTTCATAAGTGTAATAGTATAATTGTCCTTCTTTTGCATAAACAATTTCACCTTGATCAAATTGGACATAGTTATCCGAGTTATCCTTTTGATACCATCTTCCCATTAAACCTACCGCAACATATTGATAACTTGAGTAGGTAGAGCTTCTCCGTGAAATAAATTCTTGTTGCAAATTGCCTTGCTCACTAACTTTATAAGTAACAATTGCAACATCTTCACTAACCCAGTCAATTTTATAAGTTTCCTCTTCAATCGCCTTATAGGAAGAGCTTCCCATTAATGAACCTGTTTCCCTGCCAAAAATGATTCCTCTCCGCTTTAAGTGAACTGTTTCTGTGTTCATTTTATTAAATTCTTTTAAAATCACTTCATTTTGATCCTGCGATTTAGATACTACCAGATTCACATCTCCCATATAAAAGAAAAATGTAGTATTTGCAACAAACAAAATGAGACCAATCAACCATTTACTCCACTTAAGAAAACTATTTTTTGTGTATATCATACACAATAAAATAATAATGAGATAATTAATTGCGAAGAATATCCAACTATAAATAAGCTGGTATCCCTTAGGAGTTGCTACACCTAATACAAGTACCTGGAAAATAACGAGCAATACCAACAAAGTAGCTAACATGAATATTACTTTTTTGCTTTTCATCATTATATCCTCTCCTACAAACCAAAGTGTGCTAGAATTTCACTGTAAATCTGGTCGTTATTCCCAATCGGATCCCATGTTACCCCTGTATTTACACTGCGAAATGCTAGAATTTCTTCTTGTGTAGTCCCTTTGTGCCTTATTGCTGCTATGTAACCCCTCTCGTCATCGTCACGAAAATCAATGTAGATCTGATCATAGCCATTTTTCAAATCATGAGAAGCAGTCTTTGAGATACTCGATACACTCCAATATTCCCCATTTGTCTCGGTTGAAATGATACTGATATTCTCAGATCCACGACCTCCGTAGACAATTGATATCTTATTATCGAATTGAGTTATATGAGTTGGTGAAATATTATCTATATAGTCACTAATACGAGCATATCCTATTTCATCATCATCTGGAACTTCGAGCCATGTCTCCCCTTGATTCATAGTCACAAAGAGCTTGTCACTATACACCTTATAATTATCTTCCACTGTAACAGGCAATTCTGTCTCTCCCGTTCCATTCATACCATGTGAAATCAATCGATCTATATCTTGTGGAGGCGATGGATTTGGACCATTTTTCTCCTCAACTGATTCTTCGACAACTGGATTTTCTGGAACATAGTTTGCATTTATTTTTTCAATTATGTTTTTGCTAATAATAACGGTTACGCTAATTGTTGATATACCAATTATGCTAATGATAATTAATTTTAAAAGCTTCATATAATCCCTTCCCCATTAAAAATAGCCTAAGATAATCTTTATCTTAGACCATTATAATTGCTATTTTTGAATATTACCATTGTTTTCCTTTTTAATCATCTTTAGTACTAAGATTCGGGTACGACTATGGTGCGGCAAGTGCTTTAGTTGCAAGTGGGTATTGATGTGAACTATATAGATATGAGAGTTGATAAGGTGATAATTTCTATGTTTCACTTTTGGAAGAGCGCATTGATACTCCTATCCCTAACATAATACAGATAATCCCCCTCCAGGAAGTAAGGTCCCCCGTTATAGAGAACGTCTTCGTAGCTTTTATAGAAAAAGATGGCGAAATAACACTTCCAAATGCTATTTCACTTTGCAGCAGTTCCCCACTATTCAAATTTGCCTCTAATTTTGCCGTAATTTGCTTCGTATGAACGTATCCTATTCCCAATGTACTTACAAAAAAAAATCACATGTACAATTAGCGAGCCAATAATTGCTTGAATGATTATCTTCATTTAGTTACCGTCTTTTTTTATAATTTGAATGTTTTACAAGTGGCAGAGAATAACTACTTTACAAAGAAAGATGAGAATCATCAATGGAGTTTACTAGTACAATAATAATGATGGTCGAAATAAGCATATTGAAAAGAAAAATTAGTCTTATTCCGAGATGACATACCAAAAGCCAAATACTCCATTTATCGACCTACATTAGCAGATTTTCTTATTTTTTTCAATATTATTTTTCAATCCTCTTCTAATTTTAGAAAACTACTCGTTTATCCAAAGATAACTATAATGGAATATAGTTCTCCTTATACATTAACATAAATATCCAATTCACCATTCTTTTTTGAACCATTTTAAGCTCGTTCAGCTATTAATTTGATGTTTCTAACTAATGGAAGGACTGCACTTTTCTCTAATAATATGCAATAAATAACATATCTATATAACTTTCCGTACAAATCATCTCAAAATGATATTTAATTAATCTCATGTTGAGATGTATAATAGAATTAAGAAATCAAAAGGAATCTACAATAAAAAACACTTCCTTAACGGAAGGTTTTAGGAGGATTTAAGATGAGCCAAACAGAAAGAAGTTACAGAGTGGAGCACTTGCTAGACAAACACAAATTCAATGAGAAAGAAATTGTTGGGATGTCAGATGAGCAAATTGAATATTTCCACTGGCTCTATTTTGAAGATTCTGTTTCCGATTATATGTAACTTAATTTTAAATAATTAATTCACAGCTCTTGTGCGTTCTGCGTACAAGAGCTGCTTTTGTTTCATCACCATTCAGTCTCAATTACCAATCAATTTTATTTCCCAAGTAATCTATAAACATATGCTCTTCAATAGTTGGTAATTTCAGTATTTGCTTCATCATGTTCGTTGCCGATTCCATTGCACTGATCGTTGCTTCATCATTAAACACACCTAACATATAGGATTTTACGTAACCAGGATGGATTGCTAAGACCTTGATCCCAAATTCACTTAAATGATTTTGAAGTATTGTAAGCTGCATGTTCAATGCCGCCTTGGACATCGCATAACCATATTCTTTTTTTCTCCAACAGTCTGTTAAACTAGCAGCTTCGGAGGAGATATTAACAAGCATCTTCGCTCTTCCTTTTAATAATAATGGTACAACAGATTGAGATACACGAAGTGGCCCAAATGTGTTAGTGTTGATTAAATTCATCATATCTTCATAATTTAGTTCACCAAAAATATCTTCAGAGCGATCTTTAAAGAGCCCCGCATTATTGACGAGAATATCTAATTGACCCCTGTTTTTTTCCCTTATGTATGCAGCTGCGGTATCCACCGATTGCTGCTCAGTCACATCTAAGGTAAGGATGTGTAATCTTTCGCCATATTGTTGTTTTAACTCGTCTAACTCTGTCCAGTTATTCATGAATCTTCCTGCAAACACTGTATAATCGGCCTCAAGAAAAACCGTTGATAGCGCTAGTCCTAATCCTCTATCTGCACCTGTTATGTAAATGGTGTTTTGCATTTGTATCACTCCAATTTAAAGAAATTTCTGGCGACTAACAAAAAAAGACCTTAGGTGCAAGGTCCCTTGTTTATTGAGCTAACTTGTCAAACTTGCTTAATAAAGAAATTGCTCGTGTAGATCCATTATCTATACATTTTTTACGAACTCTTTCCTTTGTATGATCGTCTAACTTTTCAAAGACTAATATTGCCTTTACCTCATTTGCCGTCAAAAGCCTACGATATAGCTTGGAAAGCTTCCTCTCTTCTGGGTCCATGTGTTAGAAATGAATCCCCTTTCTAGTTTTCAGTATTTTATAAAAATTATATGCTAAAATATCAAGATTAGTCAATTTATAATCTGTCACATGTTTTCTAGGTATAGAGGTTAATTAAAGTTTATTGTAACATTAACACCTTTATTTCCAATTTCCCCACTTAACTGCAATTAGAAATTTGGGAAGATTAAGCCAATATTACTCTTAATGTTTTATTATTCTTAGCATTGGCTAGTTGATTTCTTTCAAAAATAAATCTAAATCAGTTATTAAGTTGCTTCTTAGTTCTTTTCGGGGGCTTCCTTCTACAGGGTACGTTTGCTTACTTAGTATGTAATGTTTAAGCTTTAGAAACGAACTCAATGGAAAATCAAAACTACCCCACTGTTCCCTATAACCTATAACTCCTTGCCTTTTAATTAATCGATCTATTTCTACTAATACGGTTCTTACGAATACATCGTATGGGCACTCTGTTTTAATTATTAGTTGAGCGTTTTCCTTTTCATATATGTCATCATAAGCCACTGCCACTATGTAAAGAGAATTATTTGTTGTTAATTCAAAGCTCCAAACAATACCATCAGGTTCTCCATCCCATTCGCAAAAAGTTCTATTCATTACCATGTCTTTTTTATCTCTAAGGAAACATAATGGGTTTAGCATCACCAAAGCCTCCAAAAAATCACCTAAACAATCTCCGGAATAACTTGCTACAAACTCCATTTCCTGGTTATTTACCTCAACCTTACTATGGGCCCATCCTAGCCCGTCTAACTCAAAAATAAACTCCACCGACGATCTTCCTTTTTTATCTTTACCAAAGCAATCAAATAAGCCAATAACACAACCACTTTCCTAAATATACCATTAAAACATGGTATATTTATATTTCAATAATGAAACCTAATTACTATTCATTCGTCTTAGCACTAGAAGGGGTGAGAATCATTTGAATGATGTTAATGATAACGATATTTTATTTCAAAAAGATAAAGATGAATGGTTTGAAGCCATTATGGATGAGTTTGGTGAGCGACTTACAAAATTAGCTTACAACTATCTAAAAGACTGGCGACTAGCTGAAGATGTTGTGCAAGATGTGTTTATTACTTGTTATAAATACGAAAACATAAGTGAAATAACTTCTTTTAAATCATGGATTTATCGGATAACAATTAATAAAGCAAAAGATGTTTTAAAAAGCGCTGCGTTTAGGAAAGTAGTGATGAATTCGAATCTGTTTCATCGGTTGCATTCTAATGATTTATCACCGGAAATGCATCTTATAAAGCGAAGTGATGAAGAATTTCTTTCTTTATGCGTGCTTTCACTTCCGCTTCGATATCGAGAAGTAGTTACACTTTACTACTATGAACAATTGTCAATTGATACCATTAGCGAGATTACTAATATCAATAATAATACGATTAAAACGCGATTAAACAGAGGTAGAAAGAAGTTAAAAAGCATGCTTGAAAGGGAGTTATAATATGGAAAGTAAGCTTAAAAACTTAAGCAAAGCAATGAATTCTACTACGCATAAAGGGAACCACTTCACAGCTTTTCACAAAAACAAAATTAGAAGTGCAATACATGATCATGAACCTAATAAACAGAAACGACCAAGTTCAACTATTATTTTGATGATGACTGCCACAGCCTTAGCACTGTTTTTCTTATTATCTACTAATTTTACATTTGGTCCTTCCAATAACGGGACACATAATGATGGAACAAGTGCTGCAGACGTATGGGAAACTCGTGATCAATTCACAAAAGATGGGAAAGTACTATTTATTGTATATCCGGACCCATCATTAACTGCTGGAAAACCTTTCGGATACTTATTCAGCTTTGATGAACATTTCCTCAAGTTTAAAGACAAAGAGCTAGCTATTTATGCAGTAAATACTAAGACTAATGAACGAGTTATTGCCATGGGTCCCAAGAAAATAACCGAGCCATCCCCTGGTTATCCAAGTTTACAACGCTTTACAACAACATTTGCGATTCCTTACGGCGGGTTATGGAAATATGAAGTCTATGTAGATGAAGAATTTTATGGCGATGTAGTTTTATCTGTAAAAGAGAATACCCAGAAAAAGTGAACTGACTTGACTGAACAACAGCATTATTGAAGCATCATTCTAAAATGAAAGCAGCTTATCCTTGATTAGTGTTAATGGCTTTAAACATGCTTGCAGGAGGGGGAAAGATTTCTAATGCTGTCCCCTTCTATCTTATTTCAATTCAATAGTTCCATAATGGAACAATGATGTTTTTCGCTTATGCTGGACAAAGCCAAGTCTATTAAACCTTTCACTCTTCCAGAAATCTTTTAAAACAACGCGTTGTCTTGCTACACGTTTTGCTTCGGCAATAACTTCCACACCGATTTCAGTATGTAGTGCTTGTGCTCTTATAACATTTATTCCATTTGATGTATCTATACCAGTGTCGAACATCGGATCAAAGTAAACAACATCAGCTGAGTCTGTTTCTGCTTGTAATAAATAAGAATAATGATCTCCTTGTATAACATTAATTCTTCTCATAGCCTTATCAAACTCTGTGTTCCCAGTGGAGAAAGACGATAATCCTAGTTTAGCTAATAAAGCCAACAAATGATTTCCTTCGATTCCTATAATTGAACCAGTTGATCCGACTGCAATACTGGCAATAATACTATCAGATGCTAATCCTAATGTGCAGTCAAGAAATGACATACCTTCTTTTAGTTGAGCTATCGTGATCAGCGGTTCTTGTTCCCCTTTATATATTCGCTTTGCCCGGATCATCGCTAAATTAGGGTGAAAGAATATTGTAGATCCCCCAATAAATGGTGTAATAGTAATTCGGTCTTTGCCTACAACAACAATATCATCAGGATACTGCTCCTTTAAGGTTTTAATTGAAACGCCATTTCTCTCTATATATGGTATTCCATATGTATTAGATATACTTTTTGCTTTAAATGCTAAATCACTGGTGGTCCGTCCTGCTGTCGTAATTTTCATTGCATTCGTCCTCATATTTTTATTATTAATCAGGAATACAATAATGTTGTGCTACAAGTATGGACAATTGAACTACTTCTGTTATAGACAATCTTCTTAACGTTTTATACAAAAAGATGAGAATAATAATTTCATAATTTTAACAGCACTATTTGTATGCGCATTCATTTCTGGTTAAAATCCCCAAGTATGCCATTGTTTTATCTACTTTATTAAATGCTAGATTATAAAATATGCATAAAAAAAGCTCAATGCAAGTGTCCAATCAATAAATAAATTATTATCTTTACTGTTTAAATAGTAAGATTCCAACACAGATACGAGAAATATTATAGAGGCTAATAAAAATATAATATTAATATTCAAGTCAGTGTAAAATGTACCTACCACAACTAACATGATAGCACTTATAACAATTATTAGTTTAATTTTTGAGAAGATACTAGCGTTACTGCTTTGCTTTTCCATGACAATTTTCACCACTTTCCGCAAATATTCTACTACATATATGTTAACATATGATTACGCTTTATCATTGTTAATTTTTAATATATTTACTGTGGACAAAAATAGATTCTCAATCGAAACACACTTTTCGAAAACTCATTGCCTAGCAGACAATTGTTAACTTCCTTATACCTTTAACAAGGCCTTGGCTTCCTGTATTATTTTTGCTTTCACATCAATATTATTAATCCAGAATGGCTGATTATCATATTCAATTCTATCAATTAGTTCGCTAATCTCATACCAAACAAAAAGATCGTCTGGATAATCCAGCTCTGTAGCAACAATTCGGAAAATGCTTTGTGCTAGATTAAAAATCAATTTATCATCATTCTCTGTTAGAATCTTGTTTGCTAAAAATCTTATATAGCCTCTAGCACATTCATTAGTTTCAGGCTCAGTTATTCTCAGTTCGCCTAAAGCCTTCGCAACGTAACTTTCTACTTCAAAAATGTTACTGTCTAGAGAAAAAGCAGTAACCATATTTAATGATGGTGAAGATTTACCTTTACTTAATAGGACATACGACCATGCTAAATAATCTTCACTCGTAACAGTTCCATTTTTCATTTTATAAAATAGAGCATTTGTCTCCACTTTTTTCCTCCCACTTAGCTTTGTAGTGTTCAAATCAATTTAGTCAATTTCATAAAATTAACGAAAATAATAAACCAAGTGCAAGGCATATTATTGCAGCTATTTTTGACTGTTTTGAGATCCGTTTATCGCCTTTGATGATATGTTCGATAAAGGTAAGTGTAAAGTAAAAACAAAAGATAAATAGGATAACAGATATTAGACCTATACCTTGACTCATTATATCCATCTATATATATCTCCTTTTTAACTTGATAAGTAACAGCTCGCTTAAATGCTATTTCTTTTATTATCTACACTTTTAAACATATATCTAATTCCTTTACCAGCAAGCGGTTCATCGTCATATCTTGGCAGCACATGAAAGTGAGCATGAAAGATATGCTGTCCTCCAACTTCACCACAATTCCATCCAAGATTATAACCTTTAGGTTGATGCTTTTTATCTAAGTACGTTTTTACTTCCTGAAGGAGTGTGTACGTTGCATTCCACTCTTCTTTCGATAAATCAAACGCAGTTTCCCTGTGTTCTATTGGTACAATTAATCCTGCACCTTCAAGTTGTACCCCTTTAATTTGCACTTCTTCTAACTGTAGAAACATACAAAACTCATTTTTCAGAATGATTTTCTGATTTGGTTGTAAAGTCGTATTACAAAACGGACACTCTTTCATTTAAAGCTACCTCTCGTTCATATTACTAGTTTTCATATTCATTTTTCGGTTTTATTTTCCAACAAAAAGTCCTTTGCCATAAAATAAGCATTCACAGTAAATAATTGTGTTTTTATTTGATTCGTTCGCAGTAAGGCTCCGATCTCTTTAAAATCGAATAGATGAACTGTTATATCTTCTGTATCATCTAGATTTTGATTAGTTTCTTTGAAGGCATCTACGATTAAATAAGATCTTATGTAGTTGGTTTGCGTAGCAGGATTCACCATATATTTCCCTAGTTCAATAGGTTTGGTAAGTGAAGTAAATCCCGTTTCTTCTCTAACTTCTCTAAGTATCCCTTGCTCATGAGACTCATTTTCTTCTATTTTCCCTGCTGGTATTTCCAAAAAGAAATCCTTGCCAGCGTGACGGTATTGTTCGACAAGCACCATTTTCTTATCTTTTGTTAGCACAACAGCGTTCACCCAATCAGAGTATTCATTCACATAGTAATCATCAATTATCATTCCATTGGGAAGTTCACACGTGTCTTTTCTTAAATTACCAAATCGAGACTTGTATATATATTCTGATTTTAACGTTTTCCACTTTCTCATAATAAATCCCCTCGTTATAAATGATTCAACTTTGAAGCAACCTTTGTCTTTTATCATAACTATTTACCAAAAATACTATATCACTATAGTATTACAAAGGGTGCTGATCAACGTCAATAATAACTCTCTACCAGAAAAAATTATTGATAAGAAAAGGCACTCACCTTGCTTAGAAGATAAGTACCCTTGGCTTTATGTATTTACACTATAATGAAGCTCAACAAATTGATTGTAAGTTCGTGTTGCCTTTAATGTTAAATCTAACTGATACTCACCTTCTTTAAATAATGGTATTCCCTTACCGATTATAGTTGGGGCAACTGTTATGATGAGTTCATCAATTAATTTCTCTTTTATAAAAGATTGTAACAGATCTCCTCCGCCAACAATCCAAATATTTTTTCCCTCTTTTTCCTTGAGTTGATGAATGAAATCGACTATATCTCCATTTATAAAACTTACATCCTTAGTATTTTGCATTACGGTCCTAGTAAAAACATAACACTGTTTGTTTTTGTATGGAAATTCTCCAGCTTCATGGGTCATTACCCAATCATATGTTTTCTTACCGATTAGAATTGTATCAACGGACTTATAGAACTCAGAATATCCATTATCCCCTTCACCCTCAACTTGGAATAGCCAATCTAAAGACTCCTCATTAGTTGCTATATAACCATCCAAACTCGTAGCAATGTATAATACTAGTTTTCTTTTATCCGTCATAAAACTCTCCTCTAGCTTAGTCAATTACAATGGATAATCTACAACAGCAACGTGATCGATGACGACTTCCAATGATTGCACAAATTCCTGATGAACAGGATGAGGACCGTAGTTGTCTAACGCTTCTTTATTTTCAAACGTTACGCGAAGCCCCATCATGTAACCTCGTGCTCTTTCTTTTTCTGCTGTCTCGTTAATCCCAGCTGTCAATTCTACAATGCCTGGAATAGTGCCTTTAAAAGTATTCAACTTCGCTAACAATTGATTCTGTTTTTCTACTGTTATATTGTCATTAAATTTAAAATAGACTATGTGCTCGTACATATTTTCATTCCTCTCTACTATTTCTTCCATTTATTATTTTATCAAAAGGGTGACGTTCATGCTCGTATATTATACTACTTAAAAATCCTTCTCTCTAATAACAGAGAGAAGGATTCCATTCTATTTATATAATTCTGGTCGTAACAATGTCTGCAATTTGATTAATTTTCGCTTCTAAATGTGGAATTGTATCTCCATCAACATCTGTTTCAATATCAACCATCGTATACGCATATTCGCCACGACTTCGGTTCACCATATCTGCAATGTTGAGATTGAGGCTTGAGATCGCAGATGAAATTTGCCCAACCATATTCGGAACATTTTTGTGAAAAGCTGCTACACGTCGCTTGCCTGTATAAGGCAAGTGGACGCTCGGAAAATTAACAGAGTTACGTATGTTTCCTGTTTCCAAAAATTCTTTTACCTGACGAGCTGCCATAACCGCACAGTTTTCCTCTGATTCTTGGGTTGAAGCACCAAGATGTGGAATAGGGACAACGTTTTGCATTTTCAAGACATTTTCATTCGGAAAATCGGTAATATACTTGCCCACTTTCCCTGTTTCTAATGCTTGCGCCATATCTTTTTCATTCACAAGCCCACCACGTGAGAAATTCAAAATATGAACTCCTGTCTTCATAAGGCTGAATGTTCCATAATTAAACATTCCTTTCGTATCATCAGTTAATGGTACATGAACAGTAATAAAATCAGCACTAGCAAACAGTTCTTCAATCGTGCTCGCACGTTGGACTGTTCTTGATAAATTCCAGGCTGTATCAACTGAAATGTACGGATCAAAACCAATCACATCCATACCAAGGCTGAGCGCATCATTTGCTACTAATGCACCGATCGCTCCTAAACCAATGACTCCAAGTGTTTTCCCTTTCGCTTCTTTTCCAACAAATTGTTTCTTTCCCGTCTCAACAAGTTTGGAAACTTGATTACCTTCTCCTTCAAGCTGTTTAGCCCAAGCTACCCCATCAAATAGATTACGAGATGTGGCCATCACAGAGGTTAGAACAAGCTCTTTTACCGCATTTGCATTAGCGCCAGGTGTATTAAAAACAACGATGCCTTGCTCTGTACACTTTTCTACAGGAATATTATTTACACCAGCACCCGCCCGTGCAATTGCTTTTAACTTGTTGCCAAATTCTATATTCTGCATGTTAAAACTGCGAACTACAATCGCGTCAGGATTGTCACTATGATCATCAAGTGTGTAGTTACCTTTCAACACATTCAATCCATTTTCTGCGATATTGTTCAACGTTTTAATTATTTGTTTCTTTTCCAAAGTAATTGTGCTCATATCGTTTCCTCCTATTAAATAAAAATTAAATATACAACCGCGCCATGTCATGAACCTCGCTTTTACTAATAATGCAAAAGATTAGTACCCGACTTATCCCCCCTAGAAAATAGAAAAGAGGTAAGGGATATCCCTTACCTCTGCCCAGGCGAACGGCTACGACACTATGTGCTCCCTCGCGGTAATCCGCGTTCGCCAGTCACACATAGTTTTGTCTTTAAATTTTTAAACAGGCACTCCGATAACGAAGCACAAAGTTAGTAACATCAATACCAGTAATACCGATAATATAACAAAAATAATTTCGAAAAGCAATAAAAACCTGAATATTCATTGCATTAAAATCCCTAATGTTCGTTTTTTATGTATTAGTCATTATTATAACGAGCTTATCTTCTATTATCAATCAACTCTTGATAAATTTTCACGTAATAAGCTTCTAGTAAACGATCAAGTTTTCTATCAAGCTTATGATATGCACTGTCTGCTCTTTCAATCACATTATAAAAAGCATCTTCCGTTATTTCCCCATTTTCTAGCGCCTTAAATAAATCCCACATCTTTTCTCCGTATTTTTTCTCAATATCAGCATATTAGTGCGCCTCAACTTTCTCAAGAATAGCAGTTAATTCATGTAAATAGTTCTGAATTCCTAGTTCTTCAATATACCATAAATTCCAATTGAGCAAACTTATCTTCAGATATGTATTGAATACAGGAGTTTCTCCCGGTCCACATCATTAAGCTAATTTTATACTATTTATAGGACATGGAAGCAGTGTTTTTGAATTAATTCCGTTTGCTTATGATTGCTGGTTGAATCCATAATAATGTATTATGATATCATTAGTATTGAATAGAAAATCAGAGTACTTAACCACTTTAACAATGTAAAGAAACTCCGTGATTTGTAGATTTCACGAAGTCCCCCCAAAAAATGCCCAGCTATATGAAAAGGTTTAGATATAATATTTAATTTTTGACAACTTTAGTATAGTTGAAGTCGCCAATAACGACTTCACTTCTGTTTTTATGGCTGAACACTATCTTGTTGTACATTTAAATTAATTAGTGCACGTTCCATTTGGTGTTGTACCTCTTCAACACGCACTTGTGCTTCAAATAATGGTTCGGTTGATGTGCCACTGCCATTAATTGCTTTGCCACGCGCATCCTGGATTTTACCTTGAACCTCGCGTAACTGCTTTTGAATCTGCTGAATCTCCCCAACATCTGCATTATTTTTGGCTTGACGAGCTGCCTCCTCTAATTGCTGTGAAGCTTCAAATAGTTCACGAATTTCATGTTCATTTTGAATTGGCATAAAGTTTTCCTCCCTAAGATATGTCCTACATATATCTTTTGCAGAATTCCTCCAAGCTACTCTTAAAATTAATCAAAATCAAATTATCATTTCAAAAAAAACACACTACGATAGCAACTACACTCCATCTAACGAGAAATCAATTAATTAGTAATTACTGGTATACGTATTCTGAATTTATATTACATACTGCCTCATACTAAGAACAATAAAATCCGCAGAAAAAGCTAAAACTATAGGAGGATCGATCCTTAGTGAAAGAACTTCAACAGATGGATAGAGATAATGACTATTATGACAAAGTGATTTCTTTAAACGGTCGATATAATATCAATATCGACCAGCTAGAGCAAGAGATTCAATTAAGCAATATCCAGGACTTAAGTAAACGAACGTTGCTTTATACACTAGTAGCAATTGGATTAGGAACACTAGCTTGGAATGCGTGGAGACGAAATAGCTAAAAGCTTCGTAATAAGTAAAATCGCACCTTAAAAGGAGATATATCCATGCCCGCAAATCCGAATATTCCCCATGATAAAAGCCTTGATAATAGTACTGCTCTGTTAAAAGAGGGCTACTTGTTCATTAATAACAGAGCAGATCGGTACAAATCAGATATTTTTCAGGCCCGGTTGTTAGGTCAACAGGTTATTTGTATGAAGGGAATCGAAGCAGCAAAAGTATTTTATGATACGAATAGGTTTGAGCGTAAAGGAGCAGCACCAAAACGCGTACAAAAAACCTTATTTGGTCAAAATGCCATTCAATCGATGGATGGTGTTGCACACCTTCACCGAAAGCTTCTTTTCATGTCTCTATTAACACCTGCCCATCAACAACAGCTTGCAACACTTACACGCACACAATTAGAGGTAGCAGCAGAACAGTGGGAAACTGCTGACAAGGTTGTGTTATTTGAAGAAATGAAAAATATTTTGTGTAGCGTCGTCTGCCTATGGGCTGGTGTACCCCTTTCCGAAACGGAAGTAACGGAACGTGCAGATGATTTTATTTCGATGATCTATGCATTTGGAGCGATTGGCCCAAAGCATTGGAAAGGCAGAAGCGCTCGTAACCGTGCAGAAAACTGGATAAAAGGTGTAATAGTGGATGTCCGATCAGGTAAGTTATCTGCAGCACAAGGAACTGCTTTATATGAAATGGCATTCTATGAAAAGCCTGATGGATCACGGTTAAATCATCAAATGGCAGCGGTAGAACTGATTAATGTACTACGCCCGATCGTTGCTAATGCGACCTTAATAACGTTTGCTGCTTTAGCTTTACATGAATACACTAAACAAAAGGAAAAACTTGCATCCGGTAACAGTGATTACATGGAAATGTTTATCCATGAAGTGCGACGCTACTATCCCTTTGGTCCATTCGTAGGAGCTAGAGTTAAAGATACTTTTACTTGGAATGATTGTCAGTTCACAAAAGGAATGCTCGTCCTTCTCGACATATACGGGACGAATCATGATTCACGAATTTGGAATAACCCAAGTCATTTTAACCCTAGCAGGTTTACTGACTGGAAAGGAAGTTTATTTGATTTTATCCCTCATGGTGGCGGTGACCCTGCTAAAGGACATCGTTGTCCTGGAGAAGGTGTTACTGTCGAAGTTATGAAGACCACCTTAGATTTTCTTGTGAACAAGATTGATTTTCAAGTACCTACTCAAGACTTGAATTATAGTTTAGATGAAATGCCTACTTTACCCAAAAGCGGATTCGTCATGAGCAATATCAGAAGGAAATAATCTTGTTCATATAGTTATTTCAAAAACCTTATGTAAAAGGAGCAAATATGCTCCTTTTTGTTTACTTCGCTATATTCTTTAAATAATTGCCTTCGGCTAAGAGGAAACCTCTGCATTCTGTTCAATTGAACATATACAATCTCTCAAATGATCATTCACAACACCAGTAGCTTGCAAATAAGCGTACATAATTGTTGTACCAATAAATTTAAATCCTCTCTTTTTTAAATCCTTGCTAATTTGGTCACTTAACCCCGTTTTGGTAGGAACCTCGCTAAGACTTTCCCAGCGATTCACAATTGGTTCTCCATCTACATATCCCCACAAATAAGTACTAAAGCTGCCATATTCCTTTTGCAGTTGTTGAAACGCCTGTGCATTTGTTATAACAGACGTTAGTTTACCACGATGGCGAATCAACCCTTCATTTTGTATGAGCTCCTCAATTTTTTCAAGTGGATAATTAGCAATTTTGTCAATTTCAAAATTGTCTAACGCTTCCCGATAATTTTCACGTTTCTTAAGAACCGTATACCAGCTTAGTCCTGCTTGCGCCCCTTCTAAAATAAGAAACTCAAATAATGTTTGATCGTCGAATACAGGCACGCCCCATTCATGATCATGATAATTTATATACAGTGGATCTTCATTAACCCAACCACACCGCTTGTCCATGCACAGTCCTCCCCTGTTCAAATCTATACTTATCATTATATCAAACAGGATGGTTATCGTCGTAGTTGACCGTTCGGAAATTGATTTAATAGAAGATAATCCGTAGATATAGTTAAACTGTTTTCCTAAGGGGACTTACTTGTGGTGGAAAATCGCAGGTCATAACACGTGAACATAATTTTCGCCAATTACTTAAAAAGGCAAATCATCATCAGAGATATCGATTGGCTCCATGTCTTTTTCCTCTGTGTTTGGCTGAGCACCAACGGGTTGTTTTTGTTTAGTTTGTGGATGACTGTTATCAGGCTGTGAACTCCTAGGTTCTAAGAACTGCACATTATCTGCTACTACCTCTGTCATGAACACACGTTTACCATCCTGTCCATCGAAATTACGAGTTTGGATTCTTCCTTCTAAGCCTGCTAAACTTCCCTTCTTCAAGTAGTTTGCAACGTTTTCAGCAGTTCTACGCCACACGATGCAATTAATAAAATCCGCCTCATTTTCGCCTTGCTGATTGGTAAATGGGCGGTTAACTGCAAGTCTAAAAGTTGCAACAGCCACTCCGTTCGGCGTATATCTGAGCTCAGGATCCTTTGTCAGACGACCGACTAACACTACTCTGTTCATCATACTACCATCACTCCTTCATAATTTTGTAGTTAATTTTGGAAAATAAAAAAGCAGAATTAGCACCTGTTTAAGGCGTTCTTCTGCTTTCACATAGTTGGATTCAATTTTCACAAAATTGCTACACTCTTATTCTGAGCCAAATTAAAAAAAATGTCAATACTCTCTCTATTAATCTTTATGAGAACGTTTACCATAAAAACAATAAAAAATCCCGCTCTCTATTGCGGCCTTAACTTGTTATTTCGGATCAACTTCCTTCTTTCCTTTAAAAAGTGAGTTAATCCTTTAAAAAAGCGACCATTTACCATCTTTAAGATTCCATCAACCATCGGCATACTGACTACGCCTCCTGTCATTCTTGAAATTCCTCTAAATGGCATATGATAGACGGACATTATGATCAAGTTGGCTGTACTGCGTTTCCCAATTTTTCTTAGATACCAATGAGCAAAAACAATCGAGTGGTAAACAAGTCTACCAAATACACCTTTGGCATACTGACATTGAGCTAATGTATCGTTATAACCTAGAGGTTTTGTTCGATCCCATGTGGAAACTGGTACTTTTCGTCCTAGAAGATTTTCAAATTCATCCTCACTGATGTTGCTTGGTTTCCCAGAATAATAGGTTGGCAGCATAGCTTTATCATAAGGTAAAACAGCTTCTGTACCTTTCACATGCATCGTTGTTTCCAATCTAATGTCAGTACTTGATGCACCAATCATAATTGTATAACCCGAAGTTTCAATTTCCCATTTATTCGTCTTCACATTAAAGTAACGGAATGTCTTATCATCAAATGGTATCGTAATTGTCTTGGTTTCACCAGCATTAATAAAAACTTTCACAAAGCCCTTCAATTCCTTTTTGGATCTAAAAATCTCCTGTGACTGACACCCAACATATAGTTGGACAATTTCCATTCCAGCAAAATTTCCTGTATTCGTTAGTTTAAATGTGACACCGCGTTCATTAACGGATATATCTGAATATGCAAAAGTAGTGTAGCTAAGGCCAAAACCAAATGGAAAAAGTACATCTTTATTCACTGTATCATAATAACGATAACCGATAAAAATACTCTCTCTATACTCTACACTAACTTCCTTGCCTGGAAAATGGTGATAAGTAGGTGTATCTTCATAGCGTAACGGATATGTCTCTGCCAACTTTCCAGATGGATTAACGTCTCCGGATAACACACGCAGAATTGCCCTGGCTCCTGCTTGTCCACCTAGATACCCATGCAATAGTCCCTTTACCTTATCAATCCAAGGCATCTCTACGGCAGATCCACAAGAAAGAATTGCTATGATATTAGGGTTCACTTTCTGCACAGCATTTAATAGTTCAATTTGGTTTTCCGGAATCCTCATGCTTTGTCTGTCAAGGCCTTCTGCTTCAGTAACTTCATCTAAACCAATATATAAAAGTACAGCATCTGCTTGCTCGGCAAGAGCACATGCTTTATCTATTTTGTTCTGATCTTTCTTACCATATCGTTCAAACCCCGGTTCAAATCCAATACTGACAATTCCTGACTCCTCGAAGCAATCCATCGTATGATCCAAGATTGTCGGATTTACAATCGATGATCCCGCACCCTGGTATCGTGCATCCTTTGCAAAGTCTCCAATTACAGCAATTTTTTTACCAAATTTAAGGGGTAATAAATTTCCTTCATTTTTAAGCAGCACAATCGACTCTTCTGCAACCTTTTGAGATACTCTATGATGCTTCTCAACATCAAATTCTAATTGCGGCTTTCTTAATGCTTCTGTTGTTGTGAAAATAAGGTCAAGCAATCTATCTACGCTTTCGTCCAATACTTCTTCTTTTAGCTTGCCACTTTTAATTGCCTGAACAATTTCTTTATCCGTTTCTCCTGCAGTGGATGGCATTTCTAATTCATTTCCTGCTAAAAGTCCTGCTACACGGTCATTGCTACCACCCCAATCGGTAATAACAGTCCCATTGTATCCCCATTCCCCACGTAGAATGTCCTGCATTAAATGCATATTTTCATTCGTGTAGGTTCCATTTAATTTATTATAGGAAGACATGATTGATTTTGTCTTTCCTTCTTTCACAGCAATTTCGAAAGCGGTCAGATAAATTTCTCGAAGTGCTCTCTCATCCACAATTGTATCAATAGACATTCGTCGTTCTTCTTGATTGTTTACAGCCAAGTGCTTCACACAAGCTGAGACGCCGTATGACTGAATGCCTCTAATATAACTAGCTGCCATTTTACCGGCAAGATAAGGATCTTCACTGAAATACTCAAAATTTCTGCCACATAGTGGATTTCTTTTCATATTTACACCAGGGCCAAGTAATACATTGACCTTCTGGGCAATTGCCTCTTCTCCAAGGTATTCTCCTACTTTTTGCCCAAGCTCAGCATTCCAGCTATTTGCAACTGTCGCAGCTGTTGGATAGCAGGTTGCTGGAACACCAGCATTAAGACCAGGCTTGTCTGATGCCGCTGCCTGTTTTCTAATACCATGTGGTCCATCAGCAAGAAACATACTTTTAATCCCAAGGCGTTCATTATCTTGAGACTGCCAGAAATCTTTCCCCGACATTAAAGATGCCTTCTCTTCTAGAGTCATATTTGCGATTAGTTCATAATATTTCATGTCTTATCCTCTTTTGTATTTTAGACGTACCAATAACTAAGGTACAACAAAACACCTGTATTTAGTATTGTGATTTCTAGCAACATAACTATAAGATATTCTACTATAGAATCTATATATTTTCTAATACTTCTTTCCATGTAAATCAAAAGTATAATGAATTCATCGTCTTTGATTTTGTTGAATATAGGCTGAAGGATAAAAAATAGTAAAATCTAAAAAAACAGGAAAACCACTAGGTTCCTGCTTTTTCGTATAAATAAATCATCAATTTTATATTGTTTCAGTGATTATTCAACAGTATCCTCAAGTTTACTATGAATGATGTCACGCCAATGCAGATCACCATTTTTAAGCCCCTGAATCAAAATTTCAGCAGTCCCCATATTTGTAGCTAAAGGAATCTGGTAAACATCACATAGACGAAGTAAAGCTATAATATCTGGTTCATGTGGTTGCGCTGTTAGTGGATCTCTAAAGAAAATAACAGAATCCATTTCATTATTAGCAATTAATGCACCAATTTGTTGGTCTCCACCAAGCGGACCTGATTGAAACCGGTAAATTGACAAACCTGTTGCATCCATAATTCGTTGACCTGTTGTCCCAGTTGCAAATAATTGGTGTTTGGATAATACCGGCTGATATGCTACACAAAAATTGATTAGATCCTGTTTCTTTTTATCATGTGCAATTAATGCAATCTTCATCTTTATAGTCCCCTCCACTTTGTAATACTTAACTTTTACCACTTCTCTATAGACCAATGAGAACATCTTATAAGATGTTCTCATTGGTTTTCTTATTACAAATTTTTTCAACATGCAATACATGTTAACAAAGAAACTATAATGACGGCAGTAGGCATTCAAAAATCGACTGTATTAATTAAATCCTACTAATCTTTGTGATATTTTGTATGCCCCCACTGAAATACTTCGTCCAGCTTTTCCTGGTAGATTTATTAATTGCCCCATAATCCCATATTTAAGATTATGATACAACTGTTCATCTCTATTTTTAATGTATTTCCATAACTCTTTTTTCTTCTTAAGATTCTCTTCTGTTCCAGAACGTATTAATAAAATTGCTGATACTACTGTTACAATTTCCAAGTGTCTTAGCATATAGTCGCGAAGCATTAGATTATTAATATTTTCTAGCTCAACCTGCTCAATCATAAGTTTATTCACTTTAATTTGTTGATCAATACGTCTAATCATAATACTTTCTTGAACGGACTGATCTTCCCTGCCAATAAAGTACCTGTATAAATCTACATTTACATAATATATCGTATTCACATGTACAAGTGGTGTATATACATATAGATTGTCTACATAAAAGGTATGTTTTGGCAGTACTAAATCGCAATCTCTTAATAGCTGTGTTTTGTATATGACAGAATGCATTAATATATATTGTCCTTTACGAAAAGGCTTCATGTCATCCCAGGTGAATATCGTACCTTCTGGAAGAGCATTATCATATTTCATTATTTTTTTATATTTCGCGCCTTCTTTTTCATAAACAAAATTACTGATAATTAGATCAACTGATTTTCCTTCAGTCACAAAACCCCTTAGCGTCTCTAATATTTTCATATAGGCTCGAATATCTACCCAGTCGTCACTATCCACTACCTTAAAATACAATCCGGATGCATGTCGGATACCTGCATTTACAGCTTCTCCGTGCCCACCATTTTCCTGATGTATCGCTTTTACGATAGTCGGATATTTTTTTGCATACTCAGTAGCAATACTAGCTGTTTGGTCGACAGAGCCATCATTCACTATCAGTAACTCTACGTCTTCTCCCCCGGGCAATAGGGATTCAATGCAATATCTCATATAATCTTGTGAATTATAACAAGGTATAACTACTGATAATAACTTCATACTCACACAACCTTTACTTTGCCTGCTCTTCAGGCTTTTGTTTGAAAATTATTTTAAATATTGGGAAGAATACCCAGAATGCAATCGCACTGTTAATAATCATCGTAATAACATCTGCTGTCGTTTCCCCTACGGCACCCATTTCCCATGTGTTCATGAACAGGTTATAGATCGGAGCTTTATAAAATCCTTGAGCAGCAGCTGCTCCAATTGTAATTATAATATAAGCAATTAGGTACCAAAATGCGGCAGTCCAAATATTGCTATTTGATTTAAATGTAATACTTCTTTGTGCAAAGAAGTTAATAATTTGTGCGATCGCAATTGTTATTTGTACAGCAAGAAAATAAGCAAGTCCACCGCCACCACCAACTGAAAGTGCACCAGCTGCATAATCAAATACATAGTAAGGCGTACCGTCTAAGTTGGTTCCGAACTGTAATATTTGAAAACTAGTTGATACTAATGATGTTTGTGCGAAAATACTTTTAAATACAGGCATTAAAACAAGTTGTAGTACTGTCATTCCATTGCTCAATAAAAAGAATACTAGAAACTGTGCAATGTTAGGATGCTTTTCCTTGTATCTTTTCCAAAAGCTCATTGGTCCAGAAATGTCTTTTTTATTTTTTACATTGTCATTAATCATTTTACATCTCCTTCGTCGCTATTACTAGTGTTAATTAATGTCTTTTGCGACTTTTAACATCTTTTTTCTTTCTTTTAAGAAGTGTTTAATACCTTTAAAGAATTGCCCATTCACGATCATCAAGATTCCGTCCAACATTGACATATTGATAACGCCACCAGTCATTCTTGACATACCTCTGAACGGCATATGATAGACAGACATCATGATAAGGTTAGCAGTTTCTCTTTTACCTATTTTTCTCAAGAACCAATGGGAGAATTTTATTAATTTAAATGCAAATCTTGCAAATGCACCCTTTGCATACTGACATTGTGCAATCGTATCGTTGTATCCTAGTCGTTTTGTACGGTCCCACGTGGAAACAGGAACTTTTCTTCCAAGTAGGTTTTCAAACTCTTCTTTACCTACTTTGTTCGGTTTACCAGCATAATAGGATACAAGTTTATCTTGATCATATGGCAGTACTGCACCTGTTCCTTCTACAAATATGGAAGCTTCCAAACGAATATCCGCACTTGATGTACCGATCATAATGTTATAATCTGCTGTTTCAACTTCCCACTTATTTGTTTTTACATTGAAATAACGGAAAGTTCTTTCATCAAATGAGATTGTAACTGATTTTGACTCACCTGGTTGCAAGAATACTTTTACAAATCCTTTTAACTCTTTATTAGGTCGGAAAATGTCCTCCGATTTACTTCCAACATAAAGCTGCGCAGTCTCCATACCAGCAACACTTCCATTATTCTTGATAGTAAAGGTCACTCCATCTTTGTTTACTTCGATATCAGAATATTCGAAGGTAGTATAGCTTAGCCCATATCCAAATGGAAATAGTACATTAACATTGGCTGTGTCGTAATAACGATACCCAATATACATCGCTTCTCGGTACTCTACACTTACTTCCTTGCCCGGAAATTGGTGATATGCAGGGGTATCTTCATATCGAATTGGGTAAGTTTCTGCTAACTTCCCAGATGGATTCACTTCTCCAGTCATAACTCTAAGCATAGCTTTAGCTCCTGCTTGCCCACTTAAATAACCATGTAATAATCCCTTTACTTTGCCAATCCAAGGCATTTCAACTGCAGAACCACAAGATAAAATCGCTACAATATTCGGATTCACTTCATACAATGTGTCTATTAAATCAATTTGATTTTGCGGAATTTTCATATTTTGTCTATCTAGCCCTTCCGCCTCTGTTGCTTCATCTAAACCAATATATAAAAGAACTACATCTGCTTTTTTAGCTAGTGCACATGCTTGTTCTATTTTTTTCTTGCTTTTCTTTCCATAACGTTCAAAACCAGGTTCAAAACCTACATTAGTAAGCTCTGATTCTTCTAAACAATCTAATGTATTATCTAAAATTGTTGGATTAACAATCGATGATCCAGCACCTTGATAACGTGCTTGTTTTGCAAAGTCCCCGATAACCGCAACTTTTTTGTCTTTTTTGAGCGGCAAAATATTTCCTTCATTTTTAAGCAGTACAATTGATTCTTCTGCAACCTGCTGTGCTACACGATGATGCTCTTTTACATCAAAATCTTTTTGTGGATTTTTAAATACTTCTTCTGTATTAAACACAAGGTCAAGTAATCGATCCACTGCCTCATCTAAAAATTTTTCTTGAATTTTGTTATTTCTTATTGCTTCAACAATCTCTTTGTTTGTTTCTCCTGCAGTTGTTGGCATTTCTAGTTCATTACCTGCGATCAGTCCTGCAACACGGTCATTACTTCCGCCCCAGTCGGTAACAACTACACCATCGTAGTTCCACTCATCGCGTAAAATTTCTCGCATTAAATGAATATTTTCATTTGTGTAGGCGCCATTCAACATATTATAAGAAGACATAACCGTTTTTGTGTTTCCTTCTTTTACTGCAATTTCAAATGCTGTTAGATAAATTTCACGTAACGTTCTTTCATCGACAATAGTGTCAATTGACATACGACGCTCTTCTTGATTGTTTACGGCAAAGTGTTTCACACAAGCCGAAATTCCATGTGACTGAATTCCACGAATATAAGCAGCGGCCATTTTACCAGCATGATGCGGATCTTCACTGAAATATTCAAAGTTCCTTCCACATAGTGGGTCTCTTTTCATATTAATACCAGGTCCTAGTAAAACGTTAACCTTTTGGGCAACAGCTTCTTCACCGAGATACTGTCCGATCTTCTCTCCTAGCTCTGTATTCCAACTATTTGCAACTGTTGCAGCTGTTGGAAAACAAGTAGCTGGTAAACTTTCATTTAATCCTAGGTGGTCTGCAGCTTCTGCTTGCTTTCGAATACCGTGTGGCCCGTCAGCTAGAAATATACTATTTACACCTAAACGTTCAATGTCCATCGTCTGCCAGAAATCTTTACCTGACATCAAAGATGCTTTTTCTTCAAGTGTCATTTTCTTTATAAGATCTTTATATTTCATGTCCCCGATACCTCTTTTTGTATTTTAAGCGGTACCTCATAATGAAGTACCGCTTATATACTTATATTAGATGATACTTGTTGCTAACTCTATAAACTTTTAGTTGATAGTCTAATCATCTTCAAAAACTACTATTTAATTTATACAGTAACTTGTTCTTCCTCTTCTTGTTTTCTTTTACGGAAAGTGAAGAAGAATCCAGCTGCAATACCTACCACCACAAGAGCATCTACGATAATTGTGATCACTACCCATGCTGGTGTATCTGTGCTTAAACCATTTTCCATTGCTCTACTATTTCCAACTGTGTTAAGAATGTTCTTCGACGCGTCTCTTAACGCCCATAATGTGTCATTGCTGTCTGTATTCACTTCTGGAACACCAACTGGAGCTGCACCAGTAAGAAGTAAGTCGTTTCCTGCACGTACAGCTAGTTCCACACTCATGTAAGGATAAGCGTTAATCATATAGAAATCTGTATTAACCATTCCTGTAAAGCCCCACTCATTACGTAGTGTTTCTACAAGAAGTGCAGAACTTGCACCAGCCCATGTATTACCTACACTGTTGAAGGCAGACATTACACCACTTGCGCCACCAGCTTTAACTGCGATTTCAAATGGTTTCAAGTAAACTTCACGAATTGCTTGTTCGTTACTCCAAGTTAGAACACCTAATGTACGGTTTGTTTCTTGGTCATTTAATGCATAGTGTTTAATATAAACATATCCACCTTGGTCTTCGAACGCTTTTGTTACAGCCGCTGCCATTAAACCAGAATGAACGCCATCTTCAGAATAATACTCGAAGTTACGTCCAGCAAATGCTGAGCGGTGAATGTTCATTGCAGGAGCATACCAACCAGTTGTGTTATACGCAGCTGCTTCCTTGCCAATTGCAGCACCCATTTGCTCTGCAAGTTCGAGGTTCCAAGTAGATCCAATCATTACCTCTGACGGGAATGAAATACCAGAAACATTCGATGAAGAGATAAATGCACTAATTGCAGCTGGTCCATCTAAATCAATTGTAGCTGGTTTACCTACTGAAACGACCTCAGCAGTTTTATAACCACCATGAGTTACCAAATTCACCATGTCATTCACTGTTAGCTGGTCAAGTAATTCGTTCCAGCTTTCATCGTTAACGTCAACACCCTTAAATTCATCAAGTGTTAGACCGTTGTCAGCACCTGTAGTTGGTGCATCTTCATGTGTGTCTGCTGGCACATCGTAACGTTTACTGTTAAGAAAATCGACAAATGATTGTTCAACTAGTCTACCTTCTACTTCTTTTGTATCACCTTCAGCAGTAGTTACAGTAAATGTTTCGTTGTTGTCAATAACATCGATATTTTCAAAACCATTTGCTCTTGAAAGATACGTATCGATACTTCCTTCACCTGTTACTTGTTCATCAAATTGGTTTACTGCTACTTGTAAATCCGAAGATCGTCCCTCTTCGTTATAAATTATTTCAGAAAGTTCTTTTGTTGCTATATCTGCAATCTTTTCATGAGAGTTTTTCATTAGTGAAATTGTATATTCACCTGCTTCAAGCACATATGAACCATTATCACTAAACACACCTGCATAATCATAAGAAGCCATATCTTCTACGTTGAAAGTAAGTGTAACTGTTTCTGATTGACCTGGTTCAATTACATCTGTTTTTTCAAACGCCGCTAGATCAATAGAAGATTTTTCAATGCTTCCTGTGTATGGTGCACTGTAGTAAAGTTGTACTACTTCTTTACCAGAAACAGATCCAGTGTTCGTTACATTTACATCTACAGAAATTTCTGTATCGTTCCAAACAAGACTGTCTTCAACAACTTCTTGTTCAAAAGTTGTATAACTTAAACCATAACCGAATGGATAAACAACTTTCTCTTCATAGTTAATTGCACCTTCTGAAGCTGCGGTTTCATAATATTTGTAGCCAATGTAGATACCTTCTGTGTAGTCTACATAAGTTAAACGCACGTTACCTTGATCAAATGCTTCAGAGTAACTACCATCTTCGTTTTCAAGTACGTAGCTGAAATCACCAAAGTTTGTCATTGATGGTTGATCAAGTAAATCTGTAGCGAATAAATCTACTGTTCTACCGGAAGGATTCACCTCTCCAGATAAAACTTTACCAAGTGAAGCAAAACCTTTAAGACCTGGCCCTGCGATATTTACTACACTCTTAATTTGATCATAATCTTTAACCCAATCAAGTTCAAATGTGTTTGCACTGTTCACAACAACTACTACATTTTCAAAGTTTTCTGTAACAGCGTCGATCATACCTTGTTCTCTGTTACTTAATTCTAAATAGTGTTTATTTAAATCCATGTCATCTTCAAAACCGTAACGGTTTCCACTAGCACCAAATGTTCCGCCTTCACCATTAAAGGTATCTGGACCTTCTAGGCTTCTTGGAAGGTCTGCACCTTCTCCACCAGAACGAGCAATAAAGATCACTGCTGTGTCAGAGTATTCTTTTGCTTGTTGCATTCTTTCGTCCGTGTAGAATTCTTCTGGTGCCGGTTCAGGAATTGTCCAATCTTGACCGTTCATTCCAACTATTGGTCTTGTAAGTCCTGTTTCAACATAAGCGTTGTATAGTTCCTCGTTCACCTCTATACCAGAAGCTTCCAGTCCTTGTTTAGGTGACGTTGCAGCTGACGCATCAGATTCACCAGATCCGGTACCACCGTAAATTGGATTAGTAAAACTCCAACCGAATACGTTTACTTTTGTTCCATCAGCGAAAGGTAAAGCGTTTTCTTCGTTTTGCAAAAGAACAATACCTTCATCTGCAATATTCTCAGCTACTATTGTTGATTCAGCACGAGCTTCTTTTGCTTCGTCACTCGTAATGTCTATTTCTGAAAAATACGCTGTAATAACATCTGAATAGTAATTTAATGCAACGTTTGCTGCGATTGCAATTACTAATAAAGTTCCTAGTATGGAGCCCCACATGATACGGAACTTTTTCTTACTCATCTTCTTCTTACTCATATTTTTTCCTCCTAATAAATTAAATAAAATAGGTTATGACTGCTTACCAACTAATTAACCTGCCCTCCTGTTTCTTGGTTATATACCGCTTTCATTGCTGCATCATGTTTTTTGTATATGCTTTCATGATTGCAAAATTAAGATTAACCCATCACTAAAAAAATTACTATCAACCAAGAGTTAGGGGGGTAAACTTTTGGTTGAATACACAATAAAAAAGCCGTTATCAACGGCTTTTTAGTGTGATGCTCATTAATTTGTCAATTATTTTCTTTAATAAAATCCTTTACAAAACTTTGAAACAACGAAACGACTTTTGTCTGAACACCTCTTCTTCTCGTTATTAAATATATATTTTGCGGTATTTTTTCCTTCAATCTTATTATCTTTAAATGATCATTATTAATTGCCTCTTCAACAAAATCTACAGATACAGCTACATATCCACTTACTTCACATAGTCTATGCGCCGTTAATATACTACCAAATTCATGAATAATGTTAGGGGTAAATCCAAGTTCTAAGCATTTAACCATCAAACTATGCTCTCTGCCCTTTTCAACCGACTTCAGGACCATGGATTCATTTTCCAGTTCTACCAATGAAATTTCATCATTTACTGCAAGCGGATGACTATTTGAAACCACTATTACTGCCTCACCGTGTTTAATCAGGTCGAATTCATAGTCCGCTACTTCTCCATCCCCCATAATTAAGGCTGCGTCAATCTCTTCTTCAAACTCTTTGTCAACTGAATATTCATCTGGAAGTTCTGTTATTTTGATTTGAATATCTGGATGGAGCGCAGAAAAACTATATAGCTTATCGACAGGGTATACTAAGGTTGTAGAATACGTTACGACAACATTTAACATACCATTTTGTCCGCTTAGAATACTTATTTCTTTTTTAATATCTTCCATAAGATATAAGATATGCCTTGCTCTTGCATGTAGCAACTCACCAGATTCGGTTGCTTCCATACCACGTGAACCTCTGTAGAACAACTCTGTCTCTAATTCCAGCTCTAATTGCTTTATTGTCTTGCTTATCCCCTGAGGTGTAATAAATAAATCCTTTGCAGCTGCAGTTATACTTTTTTTCTCATAAACCTTTATGAAATATTCTAATGCTTCTGTATGCAAGTTCCTTCATTCCTTATTAATTCATAAAATATTAATGTAAGTATAGCATATTTAATAAACATTCGACGTAATTTTTCTTTTCTCGACATTGAGGGATATGGTACATTAAGAACTTGAGTGACTTAACTTATTAGAATTGCAATAACCAATTTTGGTACCGAATACTTATAATCTTGTTACACTAAACATATTGCTGGAATAAATTAGTTCCAAACTATATGTTGGTATAGAAGGATGGATAAGGTAATGAGAAAAGCGCAGAGCGCCCGCTTAGAAACGTAGCGACTGGAGCGAATCGATGATGACTTATCGTAGGGTGATTCTTGAAGTCGCGTAGTTTCTGGCACTCGAAGCTAGACAATTGTACAAATTTATATGCTTTCTTACCTTATTAAATTGATTTTATTTATATTTTTGAACAAGGGTCTTATCGTAGAGTTTGTTGCTTTTTCAATTTCATAATTGAAATAAAATAAGACGAACCTGGAAGGGTGTTTGTACCCGCTCCGGAAGTCCACTTCGCTACAAACGGGATTGCTCTTTCCGTCAGGTGATTGGAGATCCAGGCAGTCGACTTCAGCGGGAACAACACGGGCTGAATATCCACTCAGAAGCGTTCTTAGGGACTACGATTACTCATCCCAAAGAAAACTTTTGCTTTTGAGCCGTGCCATCGGAAAGCGACTGCTTGGAGCCGAAATCACGAGCGTTACGTCGGAGTTTAGGGATTTTATACAATAACAAGAATCTTTTAATAACAGCTTTTAAGTAACAATGTCATATTCATTCTAAATAGGGGGTTTTATTCATGTATGATTATTTAATCGTTGGCGCCGGGTTATTCGGTTCTGTATTTGCATATGAAGCTAAAAAGAGAGGTAAAAAATGTCTCGTCATCGATAAAAGAGATCACATTGGTGGTAACATATATACGGAAGAAATTGAAGGAATTAATGTTCATAAATACGGCGCGCACATTTTTCACACCAATAACAAGAAAATATGGGATTATGTGAACAACTTTGCTGAATTCAACAGATATACGAATTCTCCTATTGCAAATTATAAAGGGGAACTATACAACCTCCCCTTCAATATGAATACATTTAATAAGTTGTGGGGGGTAACAACTCCAGCTGAAGCAAAACAGAAAATAGAAGAACAAAAACAGGCGTCTGGGATTAACCAACCTTCCAACTTAGAAGAACAGGCGATTTCTCTTGTTGGAACAGATATTTATGAGAAATTAATTAAAGGCTATACGGAAAAGCAATGGGGAAGATCGGCAAAAGAATTACCTTCCTTCATTATTAAACGTCTACCTGTTCGCTTTACATATGACAATAATTATTTTAATGACAGATACCAAGGTATCCCAGTTGGTGGGTACAATGTGATTATTGAAAAAATGCTAGAAGGAACAGATGTCCGGCTCAACGTTGATTTTTTCAAAGAAAGAGAAGCGTTAGAAAGCTTAGCAAAAAAAGTAGTATTCACTGGCATGATTGATCAATATTACGATTATCAATACGGCGTGTTGGAATACCGTAGCTTACAGTTTGAAACAAAGGTAATAAAGGATACAGATAACTTCCAAGGAAATGCTGTTGTCAATTACACCGATAAGGAAACACCTTACACACGGGTCATTGAGCATAAGCATTTTGAATTCGGTACACAGGATTCAACCGTTATTACTGAAGAATACCCAATGGAATGGAAGCCTGGGGACGAGCCTTATTATCCAATTAATGATGAAAAGAATAACGGCGTTTATAAGAAATATAAAGATTTAGCTGATAATGAGACAAAAGTTATATTCGGTGGCAGGCTAGCTACTTACAAATACTATGATATGCACCAAGTTATTGGAGCGGCGTTAGTAACGATTGATAAGGAATTTACTGAATAAAAGGGAAAGAGCTGCGTTAAATTACGCAGCTCTTTTCAATATAAGGTCCGGTCTTCCTTTTTAATGCATCACAAAAGTTCATTAATTTTTTTCGACAGCTCCTTAAACTTCTCATCAAGCTCCGTGTAAGCCTGTTCGCCATGTGTCATAAAACTGAGTTTACCTAACACCTCTTGCCTTTCTGTTTCAAGTTTCAAGCGTAATTCACTTTGGTCATCTGTTTTTTGTGTTTGCCCCTGCCATTGCTTTTTGATGCTATTATTCGATATGACGAGCTTGCTCGTTGTTGTTTTTTCCAGAAAATAGCGGTCATGCGATACTACAAGAAGCGTACCCTTATAATTTGCCAGTGTATGCTCAAGTTGCTCACGTGAAGGCAAATCCAAATGGTTTGTCGGTTCATCCAGAATCAGTACATCCTTCTCTTCAAGGATATAGGCCATTAGTTTGCACTTCACACGCTCACCCATGCTCATGTTGCCAATCGGCTCTGTCCACTGTGACGCAGTAAAACCTAAATGTTTCATTAAATTTTGAACCTTCCCTCTTGCTTCGAAGGTTTCTTTATAAAAAAGCTGCTCTGGCGTCTTTTCAAGTGGGAGATCAAATACTTCTTGTGTTAAATAGCCAACGTTAGCAGATGGTGACATCCACACATCTCCTTGGGCTTGATCTAGTCTAACAAGAATTTTCAATAATGTCGTTTTCCCACTACCATTAGGACCAATAAGACTTACTTTCTCTCCATGTTGGATTGTAAAGTTGACATTATTAAACAACAATTTACCTTCAAAAGCTTTTGAAACGTTCTTCACTTCCAAGAAACGTTTTCCAACCTTATTACTTGCATTCATTGAAAATTGAACCGTGTACTCGGCATCTAAAGGTTCTGTTTTTGCTTTTTCAAGCTCTTTTTCAAGACGCTTCTGTTTTGATTTAACTTGAGCATCCATGCGTTTTGCTTTGACACGATAATGCTCCTTATAGCCATCTTGTTTTGTTGACTGGGCATGCGCTTTTTGTGACCAAGAGGTAAGCTCTTTCATTTGCCCTTCGATTTCTTCAACCTTCTTCTGTTGCTTTTCATACTCGCGTTGTTGGGTTAGTCTTTTCAATTCACGGTTTTTCATATAACTCGTATAATTCCCACTGTGTTCGATTAGGTTTTTATCTTCAATCGACCATATCTTAGTCGCAACCGCATCTAGGAAATAGCGATCGTGAGAAACTAATATAATTGTTCCGTTATATAGTTTCATTTGATCCATAAGAAGCTGTGTACTTTCCGTATCAAGATGATTGGTTGGTTCGTCTAATAATAGCAAATGTGCAAATTTTGCAAAGCCATGTGCCAATCTAGCTTTCAACTTTTCTCCGCCACTCAAGCGAGAAAAGTCATGACTTGGCACCTTCCATTTTTTCAGAAGTGTGGCTTCTGAAGAAGTTACTTCACCGGGAGAATAAGCTTCCATTTCTTGTTCAAGCCTTACTACTTTTAAATTATCCTGCAACCATTGAAAATGTCCGCTCGTAGGTATGAGGTCATTGCTAATCAGTTGCAACAAGGTAGACTTACCTGCACCATTTTTACCAATTACTCCAATAATATCCCCTTGCTGCACACTAGCATTTATTTTTTCAAAAATATTTGTATTATTGATTTCATAACTAATGTTGTTTAATTTAAATAATTCTTTCATCCAATCTTCCCTCTCTTTAAGGGAGAATAAAAAATCCTCCCAATAATTTGGAAGGATTAGCCGTACCACTACAATATCAAATAAGCTATTTACGTTGATAGCTCGACAATACACGTATGGAAAAAAGGGCAGACTAATCCTATTTCGTTAGATTTGAAATATGCAATTTCAAATATTCCTGAAAATAAGATTAGTTTAACATCGTCCACCCATCACCCTCTCAAAAAGTATTATATACATTATAGCATAAGAAAGGTGCGTTTGTCTGTCCTTAATTGGTTATCAAATATACGCTTAAATCTGTCAATGCTTCATAAAAATAACGTCAGCACCACTTCTTTCGGTGCTAACGCAAGTAATTTATATTGATTTAACTGCCTCATTGAGCGGAGAGGTTCCAGATACTACTTGAAATTCCTTACCAATTGTTGTGTTATTATCTAGACTACCAAAAATAACAGCTGCGACATCTTCACGCGGGACCTCTCCACGTTCTACTTCGGTAGCGACTTCCACTTGTCCTGTGCCATCTTCGTTCGTAAGGGCTCCCGGATGAATAATTGTATAATCTAAATCAGTCGCTTTTAACCATTCATCTGCATAGTGCTTCGCAGCTACATAAGGTGCGAAGGCAGAAGGTGCAGCTTGTATTGCTTCACGGCTCGTATCAAAAGAACTTACCATAATAAATCGTTTTACTTTAGCGAGTTTAGCGGCCTCAATTGTTTTCACTGCACCATCTAGGTCGATTAGAATAGTCTTATCTTTTCCAGTGTGCGGGCCAGAGCCAGCAGTAAATACAATTGCATTCACGCCATCCGCAGCTTTAGCAATATCTTCAATTCCTTCTTCTAAGTCCACAACTGCTGTCTCGGCACCTAATTGTTCAAAATAAGACGCTTGCTCTTGTTTGCGAATCATCGCTCGAGCCGTATGATTTTCACTATCTTGAATCAAGCCAACAAGATGTTTTCCTATTTGTCCATTTGCTCCAACAACAAGAATTTTCATTGTTTCAACCCCTTCTGAATAATTAGACGATCTTTATAAATAATGAAGTAAGTAATTATCCATTATTTTATATTCCCTATTTTTATGCTGATAATCATGTTTTGTCTTCTACTATCTAGATTCATTTTCAACCGTCTAATTCTGAATTAGACAAATCAACTTTTATCCAATACTTTTTAATTCTGTTCCTTTTTCCATTCTGTGAATTTGTCAATATCACTTTTCACTTGTCTCATCGTAAAAGCAAGAACTGCCGCATCGTCCGTGAAGCCTAACCCAGCAAGAAAATCTGGTATCGCATCTACGGGCATTACGAAATAGATAATAGTCCCTACGATCATTACTAGTGATTTATAGGGAATATTGCGGTAATCACCTTTTACATAAGCTCTGACAAGATCGACCATCGCTAATAAATTCTCCCAAACTTCCTTTACAAAGCCCTTCTTGGCGTCTTTACTTTCAGCCTTTACTTCGGCATCCTTTATTAAATTTTCGAGCTTCTCTTTATCCTGCAAATACTCCTTGGCTTTTCTATTTGCTTCTTGTTTTGTTTCATTTAATTTTTCTGCATCGATATTTATATCTTTAGCTTTTTTACGTTTCCAGAACATATATAGCCTCCTATCTATTTATTCGCGATATAGGTAAAAAGCAGAAGTCCCCCTTTGATGAGGCTTCTGCTTTTCTAGGATGAAGCTCGTATATTCGCTCCATTTTCTACTCTGTAGAAGTAAAAGTCAATAAACACCTATAAACTACTGTGTAACAGTAGCCTGTCCTGTTTATTCCACTTTCTCCGGCTCAGGATAGTCGACGCCTTTCGTATCTACTTCTACCGTCTGCATTACTTGGTCGTCTTTTGGTTTGTCTGCGTTATTTCGCTCACTTGCTACAATTTCGTCTACGACATCAATTCCTTCGATTACTTTTCCAAAGGCAGCATAATCTCCATCAAGGTGAGGGGAATCTGCTACCATGATAAAAAATTGTGATCCCGCTGAATTTGGATCCTGAGAGCGCGCCATCGAAATAACACCACGTTCATGAATCAATTCATTCGTAAATCCATTGGAAGAAAATTCTCCTGGAATCGTGTACCCTGGTCCGCCACCACCTGTTCCTTGTGGATCGCCACCTTGGATCATGAATCCTGGAATCACACGATGAAATATCACCCCATTGTAGTACTCTTTTTCAACTAGTGAAATAAAATTCGCTACCGTGTTTGGCGCAACATCAGGATACAATTCTATCTTGATTTGACTACCATTTTCCATTGTAATCGTAACAATTGGATTTTCTTCTACTGTCGGGTACTCAGCCTTTTCTTTCGGTTCAGCAGCTTGTTGATTTTGGTCGGTATCTGATTCAGATTCCGTTCCAATGCCACAACCTGCGGCGCCGATTAACAAAATAAATGATAGGACTAACAATATATGTAGGGCTTTCATAGTAACCTCCGTTTGATATTCATGCTAGTAGCACGAGCTTAATATAATATTACGCAATTTTCTCGTTAGCGTGGTTGTTCCTGCATCTTTTTTCTGCATCATAAATAGAAGTGTAACATCTTCATTCGGACAATTACAAAAATAGGCACCAAGCCAACCGTCCCAACCATACTCTCCAGGACTTCCGAGATCTCCAGCTTTAGTCGTATCCGCCATAACACGCATTAAATTACCATAGCTATGCCCAGCAAGTGTACCCCAAAGGTCAAAGTTCTTCTGTTGCGTTTGGTTTAGTGTTGCTGACGTCAAATAGTTAACGGTTTTAGGACGTAAAATCTGCACGCCGCCCAAACTTCCTTGATTCATTAGCATCTTCGTAAATCTTGCATAATCATCTATTGTAGAAACTAGTCCAGCGCCACCAGATTCAAATGTAGGATTTCTGTCCATATGATGTATGATTCCTAAATGGTTTCCGGTATAAAGCTTCAACCCACCATTACCATCATCTGCATACGTTTTCACAAGTCGCTCTCTTTTCTCACCAGAAAGCCAAAATGCTGTTTCCTTCATTTGAATTGGTTCAAATATTTCCTTTTTCAAAAAATCTCCAAACCGTTGTCCACTAACTACTTCAACAACAGCCCCAAGTACGTCAGCTGACGTTCCATATCGCCAGGAAGTACCTGGTTGGAATGCAAGTGCACCTTTTCCCAATTTGTTCACTGCTTCTACTGTACCAATCGGAGAATCTCCTAATAACTTAGAATCGATCTCCTTAAAAACAGCCTCTGTATCCAGTCCAGCTCTATCTTCTCCACCATAAACTAACCCTGAGGACATTGAAAGTAAATCTTTTAGCGTAACTTCACGCTCTGCCGGAACCAAACGTCCGCCAACATCAACCATCTGATTTTTAAATCCTTCAAGATAGTTACTTACCGGTTCATATAGATCAATTTCACCTCGTTCTAACAGAATCATCACTGCCGTTGCTGTTACAGGCTTAGTCATGGAATACAATCTAAAAATAGAATCTCGCCTTATTGGAATTCCTGCTTCTCGATCAGCCATACCATCTTCATGATAAAAGATTTCTTTACATTCTTTAATAACCAACATATTTGCACCAGCAATATCTTGATTTTTTATTGCTTTTCTTAGTACTGTTTTCGCTTGATCAATACTCTTTTTATCCAACAATTATTCCTCTCCTCCTACTGCTTCTAATCTGGTTTCCGTTAGTCATGAGAAGACATTTCTTGTACTCACTTTTCGCTCTATTATACTATGAATGATGGTAAATTGTACGAAAAAATGCGTACGGTTGATCACTATATATATAAAGATGTTTTATCAATAATCTAACAAAAACCTTGAAAGGCATCTGCCAATCAAGGTTTCTAAAAATAAGTAAGTATCTTCTCAAAATCGTTTTCATAAGAAAATATTTATAATAATGTCACCATATTCCTTTGGCTACATCGACAATCAATTTTAATTTTTGCCATTGTTCCTCTTCGGTTAATTGGTTGCCATGATGTGTAGAAGCGAACCCGCATTGTGGACTAATACACAACTGCTCTAGTGGAACATATTTAGCCGCTTCCTCAACACGTGCTTTAATCGTTTCTTTATCTTCTAGTTCGGCAAATTTAGAAGTAAAAACACCAAGCACAACTTTCGGACCGCCATTCGGAATGTATTCTAATGGGGCAAAATTACCAGATCGTTCATCATCATACTCCAAGAAGAAGCCATCAACCTTTTCTTTAGCAAATAGTGTAGGTGCAATCAAATCATAGCTGCCAGCAAACGCCCATTTTGATCGATAGTTTCCGCGGCATAAATGCGTGGTTACAACTAAGTCCTCTGGCTTTCCTTCCAACACACCGTTAATTACTTTTCGCGCTAAATCAATTAAAAATTCACGTGAGTATTTTCCCTCATTAAATGGGATATCTGGTGAAGACAACCCTGCAATATATACATCATCCAACTGCAAGTAACGAACCCCTGCTTGATAAAATGCTTCAATAGCGTCACGGTAGGTTGAAATCACATCACTCGCATATTCTTCAATATTTGGATAGATGGATTCATCAAGAATGCCTTTATTAAACAATTGGTTCGGACTCGGGATTGTTTGCTTTGCTACTGCTCTGCCAGCGACTATTTCATTAAACTCCACAAATTCTTTAATATGTGGGTGATCTTGATTAAATGAGACTTTTCCAACTACACGTACATCATAACGCTCTGTTTCTTCTCCTTTAAATTGAAATCCTTGTTCTGGTACATAACCTTCCACACCATTTAAATGCTCTAAAAAATCCGTATGCCAAAATCTTCGTCTGAATTCACCGTCAGTAACTGCTTCTAATCCCACTTCAATTTGTTTATCGACAATTCGTTTTATTTCTTTTGTTTCAATATCATGTAATTGTGTTGCTGAAATTATGCCTTCAGCAAATTGTTTTCTCGCTTCGTGAATGCTATCCGGGCGAAGCAAACTCCCAACATGGTCAGCTCTAAATGGTGCTTTTGTTAATGTAATTGACATAAAATCTCTCCCTTTTTCATTTTAATTTTTTGGCGTTATTTCAAATTTAAAAAGACCCTCTCACAAGAAGAAGGTCTTTAAAATATCAAACATTCTTCTTATCTGTAAGCTAAAACCTTTTGGACTTAGCACCATGTCTTAACGACTGGTTGCTGAGACTTCACAGGGCCAAATCCCTCCATCTCTCTTGATAAGAATAAACTATTAAATTGTGTTTTTCTTCGATCCATTTATCTGTAACTAAGTGTAATCCAATTTATTAAATATTACAACAACTTTTTTGGATAAATTTTCAAACATGCAAAACAACTTAATTAAGTGAGTCAATTTCATAATTACCTTATACAGCTATCTGCATCCGTACATTTTTCGGAGACAGTTTAATCCAACTAAATGTGGATGCAGATAGCTGAAAATGAGTATTATGAAATTGGCTAACGTAGTTAGTTTGGCACATTCCTCAAACTAAAGACCTGTCATATACCTTTCTTTTTGCACGAAATATGCCCATTCCTTATAGCCAATTTCTTTCAAGCGATGTCTGACTGCATCAAAATCCTCACCAATCCGCTCAGGTGTATGGGCATCAGATCCGAATGTTACTTTCACGTTATGAAAAAGCGCTCGCTCTAATATGTCATCTGCTGGATACCAGCCACCACAATCCTTTGTTTTTCCGGATGTGTTTATTTCAATCGCTACATCTGATTGGCCAATAATTTGTAACGTATGATCAATAACATTTGTTTCAATTTGAGAAAATGCCGGATAAAACCCTTTCATCGCGTCGATGTGACCGAGTATTTGAAACAAGCCGCTTTTCGCAGATTCCTCAATCAAGGCATAATAATTTTCTTTCAATTGGACTCGCTGCCTCGATGTTAAGTTATCCCAACGACCCTTTTTAAAAATATTGACATCATCTACATAGTGAACAGATCCGATAATATAATCAAAAGCATGATTCGCATATATTTCACCGTAAAGATTGATATGATCCGGGAAAAAATCACTTTCAACACCCAATAACACATGAATCTTATCTTGATACTTTTGCTTTAATCTTAGTACTTCATTTATGTAATTCGCGAATTCACTCTTCCCCATTGCAATTCCAGGGTATAACTGTTCTTCTTCACTATAAAAATATGGAGAATGATCAGATATTCCAATATATCCCATTCCATAATCAATCGCTTGCTTGACATAATCCTCAATTGTACCAATTGCATGACCACATCGTTCATGATGTGTATGTAGATCGAATTTAATAGAGTTTGACACTTTTATCTCCCCTTTGTTAAGAAACATATTATTACCTGAAAAAGCTTATACAGTTATCTGCTTCCATATATAGTTCAGAAACGGTTTAATCCGACTATATACGGGTTCTATAGTTAAGAATCAGTATTATTAAATTAATTTTTAACTATGACTAAATCATACCATATTTTTTATTTTAGAAATGGTATTTCGATTAGAGTATTCACTAGCGTAATTTATTAAATTGATACATCCATCATTTTCAAAATACTTTTGTAGACACTATTAATACAATGGTGCTTTGGAAATTAAATGCAGATACAAATGGATACTACTTGTTATAAGAGTAAGTGAACAAGTAAAACGGGGCCAGACCAAACGCTGACCGATTGTCTTAATTCACATTAGAAATGGGTACGAGTCCTTAATCAATTCCAATACATTAAGATTCGGAAAATTTTCAATGTTGCACTAAATATGAAGAAAGATAGGATAAACAAAATTACACAAACGAGGTCTGCTTGAACGCTCTAGAAAAAAACCCATGAAGGGACGTGAAGCAGCGCTGGTCCAAACATTAGGATCGTAATTGGAACGATTTCTCGTTCTGTTAGACGAAAATCCTTTCTAACTTTAACTTGTGACGGTATAACGTCTTGGCTATCTATAGTCACTATTATTTGAAAAATTTGCAAGCAATTTAGAGATAAAAGATTTTAATATTCTACGATAAAACAAGGGGCCCTTTTTAAAGGACAACCTTACTACATTTGACAGCGAAAACTAGCATATTCATTTTGGATCAAACATCAATGTCTAGTCGAAATATAGTGTCCTGACTCATGATCGACATCTATAGTATAATAAACTTCAAAAGTTTTATAGATAACTATAGAGAATCGAGGTAAGAGCTATGCAGAGTACGTTACGGGAGATAAAACTAAATGGTAGTTTTAATTTTAGGGATTTAGGTGGCTATGAGACAAAAGATGGTCGTCGTGTAAAAAGGGGGATTCTTTTTCGTTCTGGTAATTTGAGTCTATTAACTGAAGACGATCTAAAGGTTGTTAATCAACTAGGTATTAAAAAGATTTGTGATTTGCGCGGAGTGGATGAAATCGATAAATTCCCGGACCCTATCCTTGATGGAGCTACATGGCATCACACACCAATTCTTTCAGATGAGCAAATGTTAGGACAGGTTGGCGAACAAACGTCATTCGCTGATGTACTTAGAAATACGAAACCAGGAGAACTATTACTTCATCTAAATCAAAATATGGTTTCCTTTAAAAATGCCTTTCAACAAGTATTTAAGGTGCTATTAACGGAGACACATACGCCATTATTATTTCATTGTATGGCTGGAAAAGATAGAACAGGTGCTGTAGCTGCATTGACACTAAGTATTCTAGGTGTTTCCCGGGAAATAATTGTAGAAGACTACTTATACACCAATGAAACATTAACGCAAATGAATACTAATTTCGAGAAAATCGGGTATAATGATCTTCCTAATATTGACAAATCTGTACTTGATGCTTTGTTTGAGGCTCGTGCTGAATATATTGATTCCTTTTTAGACGGTATTGAAGCCAATTATGGTAGTGTTGAGATGTATTCAAAAGAAGTACTAGGACTATCCGATGAAGCTATTAATCTATTAAGATCAAATTTGTTAGAGTAATCATTTCTTCCTAGCGAGTTACTTTTGTTATTGCCATTTGAATGGCTAGCAACATACCTCGCTTTGTTGTTCACTTATAGTAATCACATTCATAGAAAAAGCATCCCAAGCGGGATGCTTTTTCATACTATTTAATTTCCTGTTAAAAACTGCTGTAATGCATCTAAATCATCCCGAAATATATCGAGGCTTCCGTATGTTTTCTCCATATCCACCCTTGCAAAAGTAAATAACGTGTCATAAGCAGACTTGTCTAACTCTCCACTTGATGGGGTGATTCGGTATGCGAAGGTCACTTCATCAAGGTTATCGATCATCGTAAATAACACGAATGCGTTCGTTGATGATTTTGCTTCCAATTCAGAGTCTAATTCAGCAATTGGCCATTCTCCTTTGTAACCTGTATCTGAGACTGGTTCATAGTAAACAGTTAGACGGTATGGCTTTGCATCTGTATCCATTGAAATAAAATGTTGCATAAAATTGTTGTCCGCAACAGGAATTGCACCAGCAAGAGCAGATACCTTGCTCGCATTTCCTATATACGGTGTTTGATGCTTGGCTATCTCGTCTAAATCATAGGTTAGCATATCTACCCTTACAATAAACCCATAGGTAACGATACCGAAATTCTCCACCTCTAGTGTTAAACCATATATATATTCACCAGGCTCTGTCGGTGCCTGCATATACAAATCTTCATTGATCTTAGAAGGTTGCGTCACTGCAACTTCAACTAAGTCATTAGTTTTAATGGATGAAAGGTGGGCGTCATCTTTCGTCTTATACACATGGATATCTTCTATTGTAAGATCATATTGTTTCTCGAGCTTGCGTCTTTGTGTACTTAGGATAAATTGTTGACCAGCCCTTTGTGAGATAACACTATCTAACATAACTGGAAGCTCCCCTTTAGCTAAAGAAGCGTTCCATGTGCCACTTTCAACAATCTGATTGTCGCCTTCTTCTGTTAGTATATGAAGATCGGGAATCGAATTTTCACCCAACCCACTTCCTGCTCCGACAAACAATCCACCCGTTATAAAAATCCCAACAAGAATTATTGATACACCGAAAATTAGTTTCGATTTTTGCTTGTGTTTCATAATCGAAAGTAATCTTTCTTTTAGGGTTTTTTTCTCTTCTGACATTGTTGCTTGTAAGACGCCAACTGGATATTTATGCTCGGCTACAACAGAAATCAATGTGTCTCCATATGCTTGCTTTTCAGCTGGAGTTAAGTGTTTAATCACCGCCTCATCACATGCCAATTCACAAGCACGATTGATTTCTTTTTTGATGAAATACATGAATGGATTAAACCAGTGAAGTGATGTTACGACCATCGTTAGCCATTTCACACCAATATCTAAACGTTTCATATGAGAGAGCTCATGTAGTAAAATGTTTTTAGTTTGCTGCTCTGTGAAATCTGTATCTGGAATAATAATCGTTGGCCAGACTATTCCAATCAGCATCGGTGTGCTAACATACCGGTTACGCACTAGACGTACCCGCCTTCTTTTTTTAATTAAACTAGTTAAAATATAATGCTCCTGCTTTGTTGCATCTAAATAACCTGGTTTTAAATAACGTAAAAACCTTATATAACCAATCAAATTAATAGAAAGCGCAATTATTACACCTATAATCCAGACATATGCAGCATACTGATTAAATAAATCAAGGAAATAGCGATCATGATCTGTATCGAAATTATATATACCATTGGCAACATTTTGCTCAACGGTTGGAACGAAAGCTGAATTACTAGTTGTTTCGACATCGGTAATCGGCTGAACAGCGACTGTATTATTGTTGTCTTTAGGATTTTCATCTGAAAACAAGTTATCCATCATACTATTCTCAAAAGCAAAAGGAAATAACAATCTAAATAAGACAATCAGCCATATGTAATATTGAAGTGTTTTTGAAAGCTTGTGCTTGATTAGTGGCTTAATTAGAAAAAGAAACAAAGCAAGAATACTTCCTGATATTGAAAGAGATAGAACTAGGATAAAAAAATCACTCATTGTCATCTTCACCTACTTTAAACATATCGCGCAGCTCTTCGATATCTTCGTTTCCAAGTTTCTTGCTACCTAATAACGACGCGACAAGACTTTTCGCACTGCCAGCGTAGACACGATCAATTAGGCTTTGTGTAGAATAATCGTTATATTCTTTTTCGCTGACTATAGGTACATAATAATAGACTTCTTTTTTTCTAGCTTCCACAACACCTTTTGTACAAAGTCTACGAAGTAACGTCTTGATTGTAGACGTCTCCCACTCACTCGTTCCTTCCAGCGTCTTTCTTATATCAGCCATCGGCAGTGCCCGATTAGCATTCCATAATACCCGCATAACTTCTACTTCTGAATCAGTTATTTTAGATACTAGTTTCCCCATAACGTGTTACCTCCTCACAGGTTACAAGTGTAACTCAATAGCTATAGTTTACGACTGTAACCTATTTTTGTCAATACCTTTGTTTTTATTAGATTCAGTCAGTTTCATGCTACTGGTATTACGCCCGGCAGGAAAGAAATGACGGGATTTTTTTAGCCGATAACAAACGCCTCTGTCAAAGACAGGGCGTTGTCCATAATTCTATACTTCTATTGCACCACCGTTAATTCGCTTATACGTCCTTACTTTTGCTAATTCTTCAACAATCTTTAAAGCTGCTCTATCTTTCGCTTTTGCTTCAATCATAATATCTGCTGATTTGCCAAATTCTTTTAATACTTTTATAAAATCCATAGCAAAATTCAAATCAACATAGTCGGCATGGGCTCTTATCAACTTCTCTGATTTAGGAGAGGAAAGATGGAATTTAGGCTGTATTCCCGTTCGTTCCCAAGTTGCAAAAACCCTTGGTAACAATCCTTCCCATGCTCCTTCCCCTGGATTTGCCCAGTGATGATGAAAATCAAACACAAATGGTACATCGTGCTGCTCACAAATTTGCAACGTTTCTTCTGCTGTGTAGGTTTTGTCATCATTCTCAAGCGTTGTTTGCTTTCGTATCGTCTCGTCAAGCTTCACAAAATTATTGTTAAATCTTTCAATTCCCTCTGGTTTATTACCGTAAGCACCACCAACATGAATATTAATGGTAGCTTTTTTATGTAGTCCCATTGCTTCGAGCATTGTATAATGATAATCCATATCGATAATCGCATTGTCTGTAACGTGTTCCTGTGGACTTGTAAATAATGTGAATTGATTTGGATGAAAACTAACTCGCAAATGATGCGCTTTTACCAATGTGCCAATTTCTTTGAATAGATCGCCAAATGGTGTTAGATAATCCCATTTCACCTCCGGATGTGTGGCTAGTGGTACAAGCGAAGATGACATTCGGTAAACATCAATGCCATGTGCAATATTATAATGAAGCATTCGAATTGTATTTCTTAAATTTTTTTCTGTTGCATAATTCAATTTTTCCTGTCTAGCCTCTTAACTTTGCTTCTTCCAGTTCGTAAATGTTAACGTCTTGGAAGGTGAGGCCTCCCAGAGATTAAGTGCCGTTGAGACATAACCGAATCGTAGTATCATTGTTCTCCAGCCCCCTGTCCATTGAGTATGTTTGGAATGAGAATAACAGTTAACCTGTCTAACCTAATTAGAAGTATATCTCTCCCATATTGCCTATTTAAAATTACAGTAAACGTCTCCTAATTTATTTTAAAGTAAAATACTAATTATTTCTTTAATCTTGCACTAACAAAAACAAGACCGCCAATTATGACGATCTTCTCTGGTGTTACTATGCCTTACTGTGGATTGCCTCTAGATGGTGATTTAGTTTTATTTCTTTTTTGTTCATCTGGTTTCTTCGTATCTGGATTAGTTGGTTTATAATTTGGTTTTCCCTTATTCTCACCTGCCATGTGAATCCCTCCCTATCCTTATATTGTTATTATCGTAACCTTTATGTATTGAAATATGCATAATAGTAGAGCCCACATGCTTGTAGACTCTACTATCATGTAAAATGGTATAGCTACTTGCGTTGTTCAGTTCCTTTCGATGTACCATTTCTTCGTTTCACCATTTCGAATAATCCCGTCGCAGCTAGTCCTGCAACACCACCCGCCCATAACCTTGATCCTAATCCTAAACTTGTTATTGGAAATGCTAAAGATCCCAACAAAATACCAATCATCAAACTGATTAGTGGAATATAGTTTTTTTCCACATCTACTGTCTTTTTAACAAGTTGAACAAGTGCAGAAACAATTGGAGCTAAAACGGATGCAAAAGATAACACTTGGTCCATATTTATCACCTCATAAGAAGTGTACGAGCGTCCACATCGAATGATGACTACAATATTGATCATGTCTGTTATCTTATTTTGACTCAACATCCAGTAACGAAAGCTAGGTTTCATTTTCTCACGCTTTTTAATTTTTAATTACATTTTTAGCAAATGTCATAAAACTGGTTTTCAGCTATCCTCATCTATATATATTGTAATTAAACCGTTTCCGAAATCTTATGGATGTAGATAGCTGTATAAGATCATTATGAAATTGACTCTCATCTAATCTTTTACATGTATTAATACTCTCTTTCTGATATGATTTACTAAGCACTGTATTCTAATTATCTTAATCAGCCATTTACCAAACAAATCAGCTTAGGAGTGTAACCCTTTATGAATAAAAAAGACATCGCAAACATTCGCAAACAATTTAAAGTAGATAATGAATTTATGAAAATGCGTGAGATATTTAATGTTTATATTATGAAAGAATCAAGCGAGATTTATCACTATGAAAGCCAGCCTTTTGAAATGCTAGATCAGGATCAGCAAGAGTTATTCATGGGGAATTTCAAAAAAGTACTTAGCGGTCAACTCGATGAGAAGTTATTTGAATTAAAATTTAAGCGGGATATAGAAAATAGCAGTCAGCTCATTCTTCATCAAGGCTTACTAGGTAGTGATGATGATTGGCGTGAAAAAATGCTATTAATCGTAGAAAAAATGCTAAAAGACAAACAATATGAGATGGATCTCGTCGTTACATTCATCCGTGGTGAATATTTTAAGGCAATGAAGCGAACGAATGAAGAAACTGAGGAAAATGGACGAGATACAGTTTATTCTCACTCGTTTATTCTTTGCAGCATTAATAAAACACAGGACCCCAAAAAGGAGTTGCTTTTTGACTATGTCGAGAAGGAGTTCAAGTATAATATCGTCGTAAATCCTATCATTAATTTAAATCAACCAGTTGGTGGATTTTTATTTCCTTGTTTCACCAATAGTGCTGCTGATGTTAATCATGTTTTATACGCAACAGCTAAAGCATTTGAACCCGATCACGAATTTATTGAAGAAGTTTTAGATGCCGAGGAGACAATGACTGCAAAGGACGACAAGGCCGTATTTGAGGAAATTGTCAAAGATGTCACCAAAGATCAGTTGAACACATCGACACTGGCCAGTGTGTATGAAGAAATTCATCGTGTAATGGAAGATACAGATGAAGAAGATACACCGAGATTAGACTACAAAGACGTAGAACGAGTATTAAAAATGAGCGGAATAGAAGAAATAGATACAGAGAAAGTCAAATCTTCCTTTCAACGCGTTGTCGATGATGAACAGTATGAACTGAAAGCAAGTAGCATCATCCCGAAATACAACTCGAAATCTATCAAAATCGACACAAAGCTTGCCAAAATATCGATCAGCCCGCAAGATTTAAAATTTGTAAGACAGGTTCACCTTTCAGGGAAACGTTACCTGATGATTGAAGTCGAGGAGGACACTGTGATTGAAGGGTTTCGAATGATTCCGGAGGCTTTTGCAAATAAAGCGGAAGAAAATACAGATTAATTTGTAATATATTGCACCATCGAAGTCATATCCCCCTTCCTTATCATATGCTAAAGAAACGTCGCATAGAAGAAAGGTGAGGTTAATGACTTATAATGATTATAGCAACAACAGACCCGTCCACGGTGGTGGCGGACATGCAAGTTGGGGACATGGAGCAGGGCATGCAACATGGGGACATGGCGGTGGCTATCATGGGCATCATCCCTATCACCCTTATCACCCTTATCACCCTGGATTTGCTGCTGGTGCGGCAACAGGATTAGTAGTCGGAGCTGCTGCATCCCCTGGTCCATACCCAGTACCAGTGCCTGCCTACCCTGCTTATCCGTATCCATACCCTTATCCATATCCAGCGCCGTCTCCATATTATCCACAAGGATGAACGAAAACAGAGACCTAGGTGGTCTCTGTTTTTTGCATGAATAGGATTTATTTGAATACGTAAAACAAGCACAAGATTCTTATCATCTTACTTTCCTAGAATTACAAAATCCGGATCGACTAGTGTTGCAAATTGACATGTCTTACCTTGATCTTGTGATGTAGATTTGCCAATACCTTAACCACCAAAGTAATCACCTTGTGGCTCTTGATTGACTAGTATCCCCATCTGTTCTGTCTATAGCCAACTAAATAAAGCCATTAACCGTGCCCAGAAGCCTTTCTTCTCCCCACTTTCTTCAGTTGCAGTATCTTCTTCATCTTTTGTAATGCTTTCTGTTTTGATGACAAATTGTACGTTGTTCACTTGCTTATTTTGCTCAGATACAAACGATACAGGTTCAAAATCAGACTTATCATACTCATCCATCATGGTATCGATCTCCTGCTTAATTTCCTCTGGCATATTCTTGGTGTTCTCGTTTAATTCATTTGTTCCTTCATGAAGTTCACCAACACCTGACTCAAGGTCACTTGTGCCATCAGATACCTGCACTAATCCTGAGTGAAGCTCACCGTAGTTGCTTGAAAGTTCGGAGACTCCACCCATATAACCTTCTAAACCTTTATGAAACTCACCGTAATTAGAAGCTAACGTTGACATACCTTCTTGAAGCTGTGTTATTTGACCTGCAACATTCATATCCTCAAATGCTTTTAGACTACTGGAAATCGATGTTAATGTGTCTTGTAATGAAGTAATTGAGCCATTCATATCGTCTAAATGCTGTTCCAGTGTATGGAACGCTTCTATCACTCTAGCATAATTTTCTTTTGCAATTATCGCTAGATTATATGACTCTACTAATTGATCAATTGTTTTTCTCTTCTCTTCATCGTCAATACTTTTATAAAGTTCATCTATTTCCTCAGAAATATCAGCTTCTGGTATCGACTCCATCGTATCATCTAATTCTTTTAATGCATCACCGTAGTTTTCTTCTAGTTCTGATAACCAATCTGCGGTTTCGTTAAGTCCGTCTGCAATTTCAGGTAAGACATCCGTGATCTGCTTTAACTCATCAAGATTAACATCCATGTCACCCTCATTTAGAGAATTACTAATCGTAGTAAGAGAGGTCTCAATTGTTGTAGACGCATCAATTAAACTTGATGAATTAGAATCTAACTCCGCAATTCCATTTTGAAAAGATTTCGAACCATTTTGTAGCTCATTAACACCATCATTTAATTGTGATGCACCATTCTTTAGATCAGAAACACCTGAATTAATACTAGAAATAGCATCACTCAATGTTTCTATTTCATTTGTCATTTCTTCCGTGTCTAGAGAATCGATCGCCATGGAAGAAGGAACTCCTGAAATTTCCATTCCTTGCATTTCAAAACCTTTAACATTAGCGTTTAAAGTGAAATTACCTTCTTTTTCTGGCATCACCGTAAACGTTACTTGTTTATTTGCTCCGGCATTTGCAATAGATGCATCACCCGCAGTGACGTTCTCGAAAACATCTGCATCAAGCGTTAAAGATATCTGTAATAAATAGTTGTTATAAAAAGCATTATTTACATTTCCGTTTGCGGAAGTGTGTATGTTCATTTCAAATTGTCCATCTTCACCTAACAGATCTTCTGGAGCCACTGCTTTTCCATCTAACTGATAAGCGACAGAAATATCCCATGGTATAGATTTGTCTTGCATGTTCCCTTGATAATAAAAATCGCCTTCTGGTGCGTCGATTTGCACCTTGTTACCTTCTTGCTCAATTTCGGTCAAATTAGTCAAGTTTTCAACATCGGAATATGCACCATAGTCGACGATTGTTCCTGCTTTGGTAACGTCAAATATGTTGACCACATAAATATTTTTCTTTGCACCAGTAGCACTTAACGTGGCATAAATCACTTCATCCTTTGAAGTAACTTCGCCACTTGTTTGTACCGGATCGTCAGCACTGGTGCTTCCACCGGACGCAGCCTGTATCGGATATGAAGGCAAGAGAAGCATAAACGCCAGTAGAACAAGTAGTTTTTTTCTCATCATCATTCTCCTTATAAAGTGAAGCTTATATCAGTGGGGTTTTATTCATTCCCCTTTTGTTAGTTGAAGTACTTAGATTGTTACATTCATTATACTTTCTAATTGAATTAAACATCTCTATTTTGTCTGTTCTGTGTTGCGATTTTCACCGCGGAAAAAATTTGCTTTCCACGTTGTTTTGTCAATAATTTTGTCAAAAATCAACAGCATGGCTGGCAGGAAGAAAACAACCAAGATAAAGGCAAGCAATGCTCCTCGACCAAGTAGTAACCCAATCGAGCCTACTATCGGATTGGACGAGGTAATCCATAAAATAAACCCGACACTCGATAAGATCGATGCAGAAATGGAAATGGAGAAAATTTTCTGATCAATCGTCTCTTTTATCGCCGCTAGAGCAGGTAACTCTTTCCTTCTCTCCTTATAATCCTCAGTCAGTAAGATTGCATAATCAACTGTTGCGGCTAGCTGCACAGTACTAATAATTAAGTAACCAACAAAAACAAGTGAAGTATCCGTGAAGTACGGAACAGATAAATTGACCCAAACAGCCGTTTGAATAGTCAATAATAGTACAACTGGAATGGAAATCGATTTAAATGTTACCAGTAACACAATAGCAATCGCAATAACGGTTACTAGATTAACAACCGTATTATCTTGTCTGACAATGTTTCTCATATCATACAAGGTAACACTTTCTCCAAGTGTATAGGATTTGTCACCATAGTAACTTGAAGTTATTTCCTTCACCTCATCAATAACAGAAAAAGCAACTTCGCCTTCCTTATCGGTATCCGTGTATAAGGTGATTCGACTATAGTTGTCAGAATAAAATTGCTCTACTACAGATTCCTCTATATATTCAGTTGGTATGACTGAGCTAACCATATTTGGGTAAGACACAACACTTGTGATATGTTCCACGTTTCCAAGGGCATCCGTTAACTCCGTTTCCTTAGCCATATTGCCTTTTGGAACAAGGACAACCATTGGAGTCGAACGCCCAAATGCCTCGTCAATTTCTATTATATCGCTACCGACCCGAGTTGTTTCCGGTTGCTCTCCAGTACCATAAATAAAGTTCGTGTTACTTTGTGCCAAAAAGCTAGGTACAACGACTAGGAATACAAGGATTAAGCTAATAAATCTCACTTTCATTACGGATCCACTAATCTTCCACGTACTTGGAATTAGCGGTTTATGCTCTGTTTTATCCATCCATTTATAGAACCATAAAGTCAGCGCAGGCAAAAAGACCATCACACTAATAAAACTTAATACGATCCCCTTTACAAGGTTTATACCAAGATCGGACCCGATTTCAAAATCCATCAGTGTAAGTGCTAAAAAGCCAAAGAATGTTGTTGCAGCACTCGCTGCGATCGCTGGAAATGATCGTTTTATCGCCAACTGCATAGCTTCTTCAACATTACTCGTTTGTCTTCTATAATGAGAAAAACTATGTAGTAGAAATATAGCATAATCTAGAGATACAGCTAACTGCAGAATGGGACTAACCGATTGTGTAACAAACGATACTTCTCCAAGAAAGATGTTCGTTCCTAAGTTAATTAAAACTGAAACACCGATTGCAGTGAGGAAAAACACTGGCTCAATCCAAGAATTGGTCGATAAAACAAGAATCAAGATAATAATCGGCACGAGCAATGCGGCTGCATACATTGATTCCGATCCAGCCATTTTCTGAGAGCTAGCTGTATCAATAGCACCTCCGGAAACTGCATTTTCCTCACCAATTAACTCATAAATCGCATCGGAAATCGAGACTTCATCTCCTTCACGAATACTTAAAGAGAAAAGTGCTTTATTATCCTTATAGTACGACTCAACTGTATCCTGATCTGCTAATTCTAATGGTGTTTTTAAATCTATTGCATCATCCAACCACATTACGCCAGAAACACCATCAATTGCTGCTAGTCTTTCTTTATACACCAATGCCTCCTGGACGGTCACATCATGAATCATTACGCGTGCATTGGGAACGGACCCATCGAACTCTGCGTCCATAATATCCATAGCTTCTGTTGAAGGTGCATCATCCGGCAAGTAATCTACCATATTGTAATTCACAGATACAAGATTCATTACGATAGCAGAAATTGCAGCTGCAATAAAAAACAAGACTACAATACTTTTTTTATGTTTAATCACCTGTGCTGTAAGATCTATCATAACCACTCCTTCTTGCATCAATATCTCCATACAATTATAATGACACTGTGTTGTTTTATCAACAAACAGTTTTTTAGCAAACGTACAGTATAAAACAGATAGCGTTTTCACTGTTGGATAAAGGGTGTGAAACTATGTCAAACGAGAAGTTAGATCGAAGGAAAAAGTACACAAGAATGGTATTAAAAGAAAGCTTGATGGAGTTATTAAAAGAAAAACCAATTGCCGCAATCACTGTGAAGGAAATTTGTGAGGTTGCAGATATTAATCGTTCCACATTTTATTCGCATTTTGCTGATCATTATGCACTGCTTGCACAGATTGAAGAAGAACTCATCTATGATTTGAATGAATATCTCAACCAAATAAATTTGAACGCCGACACAGAGGCACTTCAAATCACCGAAAAAATAATCGAATATGTAGCAGTGAATAAGGATGTTTGTCAAATATTACTGAGTGAACACTTAGATTCTGCATTTTTAAAGCGTGTCGTTACTGTCGCACACGATTACACCGTTAAAAGTTTAATCGATTCCAAAAATTTGGAAGAAGACTTATCCAGTTATGCTAGTTTATTTGCCATATATGGAAGTATTCATGTGATCGAACACTGGTTAAAAAATGGCATGGACAAATCTCCTGGTGAATTGGCTGAAATCACTACCAAATTAACGAATAACGGACTTAATGGATTGTAATTGAGTTTACAGATGATAACTATAAATCCAACATAACCGAACCATACATCTACTGTATGGTTCGTATCTATGCCCCAGTATATACATGCACTTGATTACGTCCTGCCTGTTTTGCAGTATATAAAGCTGTATCCGCTTTATTGAGTAACTGATGCAATGTCTCCGCTGTTTCTTTATTGGCTTCCGCCACGCCAAAGCTCATTGTAACAGAGATAACCCCCACCGTAGATATGAGGGGCTGTGATTCAATGCTTTTGCGAAGTTGATTTGCTAATGCTTCACCTTCTGCTAACGTATGTCCTTTAAGCGCGACCACAAATTCTTCTCCTCCGTAGCGAGCAAATAGTGATCCTTGTGTTAACTCTGATTTAAAAACCTTAACTACGTGCACGAGCATTTGATCACCTACATAATGACCATAATCATCATTCACACTTTTAAAATAATCTATATCAATTAATATAACGGTGTACGCAGAGGAAACTTTCTTAGCAACTGCAAAATCTTGTTCACTTTCCTCAAAAAATGCACGGCGATTATAAACTTGTGTAAGATCATCATAAAAAGCTTGTTTCTCTAATTTTGCTTGCAGCTTTTTTAGTTCAGTAATATCGGTGAAAATCAGCAAAAAACCATTATTATTTTCATGCTGTAGCATCGAAATTCGCACCTGATAGATTAATTCCACATTATCTTTGGTCATTCTCAATTCCTTAATGTGCTCAGTAGTCTCTAATGGAAACGAAAAAGCATTCCCTGCATCACACGATATCTTAGACCAAGCCTGTTCAAAATTCATCCCAAACATCGATTTATGTAACTGTGGAAACATATTTTTACACGCTTGGTTAAACTCTATTAATTGGTGAGATTCATTGAGCACAATCACACCATCATTTATGCTATTAAATATCGCATTTTTAGCAATTGGCATAATGGTAAACATCCGTGAAGAGCTAATAGACCACAAATATAAAAGTGAAGAAAGCCATAACATCATCGGTACTGGGTCTATCCCTGGTGGTGTAATTCCGAGCAAATAAACAAACGCCGTTAACATTGGGACAAGTTGACTACACATTAAAGCAATTAATTGTCGACGATATACTTTCGCGGTTTCCTTCCACCTAGACAGCACGAGTATTTGGGAAGCGAACAAGCAAGCAAATATATAAGTGCCATGAACAATATACCATATGCCCATTTCCTGGTGAACAAAAGGCGCTCCCAAGATTGGATCAACTTGATACACCCGATAATGCAAATGATGCAGATCATTCGTAGCAACCATAACCAACGTAATGAAAGGAACCGTAAGAAGTGCGAATATTCCCCTTTTCGTTATTTTCATTCCCAAATACTTTGTAATAAATAACAAACCTAATGGTGGCGAAAACGCTATTCCAACATATTGAAGGTTCGTCCAAAACTTTATTTGCTCCATCGACGTAGACAGTATGCCAAACGCAGAAGCAAAACAGTAAATCATAATAACCGTAGTATTTAGAATGAAAAATTTAACAATATTAGAAAAGTTATGTCGCTTTATAATTGCGTAAAGGCATAAAAATAAATTTAACACACCGGATGTACAGATAAGCGCTATATATGCAGTCAATTGCGGAGTCACATCTCATACCTCATTTTGACTTTTAATTTAGTTTTTTTTCTAAAAGAATGTTGTTTTTGAGCAAAATAACTAGAATCCGACGTAGTGTTCTTGATTTCCCCTCCTGGTAGTCGACGTAAGGAGCAATCCCGTTAGCATATGATATGCACTTCGACTCCTGATGCCCAGCAAGGGTCATGCAGGCGTTGTCCGACTAGGACGTTTAACCTGTGGTCCTTAAGAAGTGGCATAAGTGAGACCCGCAGCGCGAGGAGGCTCACTAGCCCCGCGGAAAGTGAAGTGTATCTCCGAAGCAGATTAAACACTCACCAACTACGTCGAATTATATTTCAAATATGAAATAACAAAAATAGATAAGAGCCTTAGTTTATTATAAATTTACCATAAATGAGCAGAAATGTGGATGCTTTGTTGAGGTAATATTTGAATATGGGACGTTTGATGAGGTTACATTTCTCACATAAAAAGTGTAACAACACGCCCTAAAGAAGAGTATCACCAATCAACTGGAGAGATTGTATCATTTTTTTATTACGAGATAATTAATTTGTAAATATGGAAGCAAATTACATGCAATATACTTTAAAAAAGCAGGGAGATTTTACTATGGAATATGTTAAACATTATCAACTTATAAAATTAAATTCACATACTGAAGAATACACGTTGGTCGTTTATCTCGCTGATCATGCGTCAGAATTTGCGGATGAACTAGGCACTCTCCCAAAAACTAAAAATAACCTGACTACAACAGTTAAACAAATTTTGAAGGAGCGTTATCCAAATATTAAAATTATGATTAGCGGCGTCGCGATCACGACGATTCCTATAATGGCTAATACGACAAACGCGCACGCTGCTGAATCTAACGTCACAACTTCTCCAGTTACAGAGAATTCCTTTTATTATAATGTAGTTTCTGGTGATTCGCTTTGGGCCATTTCGCAAAAATTTATTACTTCGATCGATCTCATAAGACGAGCTAATAATTTGATGACAGATTCTTTACAATTAAACTAGCAATTGATTATTCCACAAGCCTTACACACAGTAAAAACCGGTGATTATTTAACCGTACTCGCAAGGGATTATAATGTGTCGGTAGATGGTATTAAACAAGCAAATGGGTTAAAAACTGATTCAACAAAACTCGGGCAAACGTTGATTATTACCGCTTTTATTCAATCTAATCAATCATTACCAACAGCTCCTAAGCCAGAAGCACAACCAAGTAGTTATATCGCTGCATCTGGAGATAGTTTATCCGTCATAGCCAAGCGTATGATACGACTGTAGAAGCATTAAAACGTACAAATCACTTAGCGTCCGATTTCATATACATAGGTCAAAGTTTAACACTTCCAATTGACAAAAAGACAACTTCCAGCGCAAATTCTAATACTTATACCGTGGTTACCTGGAGATAATTTATCTGCCATAGCCAAACAATTCGAAACAACTGTAGCAGCGATACAATCAGCCAATGGCATATTCTCGGATTTTCTAAGTATTGGACAAGTTTTAACAATACCGACCGCGCTGTCACGCGAATCTGTGGAGGAAGAGCAAAAGACATTTGTTTATTCTGCTCGTTCAGGTGACAGTTTATCTGTGATTGCAAAAAGATTTGATGTTACTGTTGACAGAATACGTACAGGTAATCAGTTAAAATCAGACGTTATACAAGTAGGACAAGCATTGACGATTCCCTTTGGAGAGAATACACCAACTGAAACAGAAAAAAATACAACTACTTTTGCTAATCATACAATTAAGTCAGGCGATAATATATGGGACTTGAGCATTCGCTATGGTATTCCACAGCAAGAATTATTCCGTACTAATAATTTGACTAGAAATTCAAATTTGTCGATTGGTCAAACATTAAAGATTCCTGTTCACAATATTGCAGTCAATACCGTTACAAGTGAAAACCACGGTAAATATCTCGACTGGTGGACTGAAGCACAATATGTGTTTATAATCGGTAAAACAGCTAAAGTTACCGATATCGTAACGGGAAAGAGTTTTACAATTAAACGTAAGCTATTAGTTTTACCTTACCTTTCTATAATTTCCCTCAACCACAGGCAACAAGATAGTAACGGTCGTCCCTATCCCTTCTTCACTAGTAAATTCCATATGCCCTTGATGCTCTTCCATAATTTTAAAGCTGGCCATTAAGCCTAAGCCAGTTCCATCTTGCTTTGTAGTATGAAAGGCATTACCTAATAGGTTAAGGTTCTCTTTCGATATACCCTCTCCCTCATCAGTCACCGTAATTTTAATCTGGTTATCCATATGATGCTCAGCTTTAATGACTAAAGTACCACCTTGAGACATCGCTTCAATGCCATTTTTTATAATATTAATGAATACTTGTTTGATTTGGTGTGCGTTACATTCGATCATTGGGAGGTCATTGTCTATTTCCTTGGTAATGACAACTTTATTTTCTGTATGATTATGTTTCATGATCGATTCTACATAATCTATTAGTTCTTTTATATCACTACGCTCAAACACTTTTTCCTTTGGTCTACCGATAACAAGTAGGTCATTTAGAATTGCACTTATGCGGTCTATTTCTTCTGTCATAATTTTAAAATATGTTGTTTCTTCTGGGTATTTGTCCTTCTGAAGTTGTGTGAAACCTTTGAGAGATGTAAGAGGATTTCTAACCTCATGGGTGATGGATGTAGCAATCTGCCCAACGATAGCAAGTTGTTCAGATTTTTGAAGTTCCTCACTTAATTTTAGCCGAGCCTGTAAATTGGAATAAAAGCGATTCAATAAAATGTATGCTAGTAAAGCTAATAAGCTGTACAAAACGATTGGTAACAAGACTTCCATATATTGAAATACTAATCCGAGAACAACATACTTACTTATGATCCCAATTAATGTATAGAAGAAAAATCTTTTATTTATAAACAGGATCGAAAATAAAATAAAAACTAATTCAACACCATTTCCTGATGCAAAACTATTCTGTGTACCAGAATAAATAATAAAATTGTTAAACAAATCAATAGCAATATAACCGAATAGAAAGATATATTTTACTGCAAATACCTTTCCCTTCTTTATAATAACAATTGAAATAGGTACTAAGCATAGAAAAAGTATATAATACCAATATCCTAATCCTCTAAAAATTAAATCTTGCTGTTCACCATAAACCAACGGTGCTACGTAATAGTAAATCACATCAAAAGCGATTAAAAACAAATAAAATATTGATAAAAAAAGCTTCAATCCTTTGATTTCTTCAGTAGCCAATAATTGAAAAACCCTTTCTTTCCTCACTCCTAAAACTCCTCCCACAATCAAATGCATAAAAATTCTATAAGTTTATCATATACCATACCGGGCAGAAAATGGCTACTTTTGTGATAATTCGTCGCACTTTGACTCTGTGTTTGTCTCGTTTGTCACATTCCTAATTCCTTTTATGTCTGTACTACTAGGTGTTATTGTATTAAAAGAACCTTTCAATCTTACATTTATCATAGGATTTTTGTTAATTATATGTAGTCTCGTATTTATGTATTGGCAAACTTTAAAATAAAGGACAATAAACTAAAAAGCATAGACTGGTCAGTATAGAACAATAGTACCTACGGACAGAAATTAAAAAATTACTGCCCTCTAAAGATTGTTGTTATTACTGAAAATAGCTAGTATCCGACGTAGTACATAGGTGTTCACTGATTTTGCATGTGCACCACTCCGTCCCTATCAGAAAGCTTTCCACAGCGTCGGATTAGCGCTCATTAATACGTCGCATTTTAGTAGTTTAATAAGTAACAAACTTTACGAATGGAGCCAAAATGTGCCAAATGTTTTGAGGAATTACCGCCTAGAATTACTTGGCATTTTCATGAACAATCTCCGTCCATTTATAACAACCTGATGATATTAGCTTATAGAAAATCACATAGCCGAGTCCTGAACTAAAACCACCTAAAATTAACATTGGAATGAAAATAGACGGCTAAAGGATCTTCACTCCTACCCCTGGTTCGATTACTAGCATAACTCCACCTGAAAATATAACTGCAATCAATAACGTATAGAAGCCTAATACAAAAGGAGATATATTCCCAAAATATTTTGACGTGTACACATTATTGAGACCATAAGAAAGAGTTACAATTAACATAATAGATAAGCATCATTAATATAAAAGTAAAAAATTGCTGCAAAGGAATTCATCACACCACTAACTGATGTATGTAAATGCATTAAAGCATACGACACCATCGACCACGGAATTGCAGCCCCTAAGCTCTTAACTACAACAAACTTAAAGGTGATTGATCGCCTAATAGAAATCTTTATCTTAATGATAAAAGGGATAATGAACAACAGTCCAAATAAACATCGAAAGAAAACGAGGCTAACCGGATATAAATGCTCTAATAAAATTTTTGTCCGTAGAAACGCTGATCCCCATAGGCAACTTAGTAAAATAAGCAATAGATTGTTCATTCCATGAATTATCCTCTTCTTTGAAATTAGTAAACTAATACTAGATATAGTATTGCTTAATCTTATCAACGCAAATTGAATATCGCTACAATCAAACCCCATGGATTAACAATCTGTATCATATGATACCGAGGAAGATACTGGCACTAACCGCAATTTTCATAAAAAAAGAGCAAGTATCTAAAAGAAACCTGCTCAATCAATCCTATTTAACTTGATTCAAGAGAAATCGCTCTAATTCGTCTGCAGGTAAAGGCTTACTATAATAATAGCCTTGGCCTATCTGACAAGAATTTTTGTATAAGAATTTTACTTGTTCCTCCGTTTCTATACCTTCAGCAATGATGTTGAAATTAAGATTTTGTCCCATATCTATAATTGCTTTTACAATCGAACCTTGATTGTTAAAATTACCAATATCATCAACGAATGACTTATCGATTTTTAACGTATCAATCGGAAGGTACCTCAGTTTACTTAATGAAGAATAGCCTGTCCCGAAATCATCGATTGAAATACCTATCCCCATTTTTTGTAACGCATATAGCACGCCAATCGAACACTCATCGTCCTGCATAATACTCTCTGTAATTTCCAATTCTAAACGATTCGGTGGAATGCCTACCTCATCAATTATAGACTTTATATCTTCTACAATCGCAGTATCTTGTATTTGCCTTACAGATAAATTAACAGCAATGGGCAAAATTCCGACCTGACTGTTTTCCCATTGTTTACTTTGTTCACATGCTTTTTTGATGACCCATTTCCCAATTGGGATAATTAAGCCTGACTCTTCTGCTAATGGAATAAACTCAGTAGGTGAAATTGTTCCTAAATCTTTGTGATTCCAACGAAGTAACGCTTCAACCCCCGGTACTTTTCCTGTTTCTAAATTAACTTTCGGCTGATAATGTAACGTTAGCTCATTGAGTTCTATTGCTCTCCGCAAACCATCTTCGAGTTCTACCTTTCGATACGCAATTTCGTCTAACAATGGGTCATAAAACTGATAATTGTTTTTTCCACGTTCTTTTGCTAAGTACATTGCAGTATCCGCATGCTTTATTAACGTATCCTGATCATCACCATCTATGGGATACATGCTTATCCCTATGCTAGGCGTAACGAAATAATCGTTTTCACCTATTGATAACGGTTTAGTGAACACTTGCAGGATGCGTTCTGCTATCTTAACCACTTCGTCTTTATTTGTATTGTCGACGAGGATAATAAATTCATCTCCACCTTGTCGGAAAACTTCTCCATCTTCTGCCAGGACATTTTTCAGTTGAATAGCCACTTGTTTCAAAATCATGTCCCCAGTTGAGTGTCCTTTTGTGTCATTTATAGTTTTAAAGCGATCCAAATCTAAGAATAAAATAGCAAAGGATTTATTCGCTTCGTTCTTTAGTATGTTTCCTAATTCTTGTTTAAATTTATTTCGATTCGGAATACCCGTCAATGAATCATAATAAGCCATTTGATGAATGATTCGTTCAGATTTTTTTCGCTCTGTAATATCTCGCCCGACTAACTGAAATGCTGATCTTCCTTCATATAGAATCGACCGCAATGAAATCTCAATATCAATTAATTTCCCATCCAAAGATGAAAAGCTAGCTTCTAAGCGAACTGTATTATTCGTTTGGCTTGTGAAGCTTCCTACCCTCTTCAACGCCCGTATAACGTCTATTTTGTTAGCAAATCGAAAAAGACTCATACCAACTACATCACAAGGGTTGTTTGCGCCTAATACTTTACTTCCAGATTCATTAATATAAGAAAACCTATAATCCGTGATAACTGCAATAATATCTGGGGACATCTCAACGAGATTACGATATTGATCTTCACTTTCCTTGCGCTCTGTAATATCAAACAAAACACTTGAAAAATATACAAGATGACCGTTCTTATCCAAAGTAGGAAACCCTCGATCTTGGATCCAACGCACTTGTCCATCTGGCTTTATTATCCGATATACACTTGTAAAAGGTTCACCTTTAATAAAATTCTTCTCTCTCTCTTTTAAAACATGCAAGTCTTCAGGATTAATAACTTTCTTCCATAACAACTTATCTTGGTAAAAATCATCTAATTTGTAACCATATAACTTTTCAATTCCCGGTGTGATTAATAATTGATCGTTCACTAAATCATGTGACCAAATTGCCACATCTAATGTGTCAAAAATACTATTTAAATTCTTTGTACTATTTTTCAGTTCTCTATTTGCAGTAAAGGTTCTTCTTAATAATACATACAACAAGATAAAGGTTATAATGATTAAGGTAGCTTGTATAAATAAAAACATAATATTTTTCGCAGGAAAAAATATCGACAAAAGTAGATCTAAACATTCGACGATGAAAACGAGGAAAAAAATTCTTAAGAATGTATGTCTGTTAATTTTTTTTGTTGTGAACATATGATTGAACTCCAATGACGTTGTAATAGGTTAATTTCTAGTCGTTATTAACAATTCCCTAAGCGTTCCATAATCAAACTAAATGTATGTATTCGTTATCACTTTAGCTTTTCCATTATCATACAGGATTAAATTACCAAACTCAATAAGGGAGAAAGTGATGGAGGTGAAAATGTCAGGAATTGTCTTCATTACGAGACTAGAAATAAACTTTTCCTTTTCATTTTATGATAAAATGAGGGATGCTATAGTCTTAGTTGGACGGTGCTTATCTATGAATGAAACTAATAAGCTTAAAGAAGTAGAGTTATATAAACCGATACAAGCTCATCTTGTCCGGGAAGGTTATGAAGTTTATGGTGAAGTAAACGATTGCGATCTGGTCGCTAAAAAAGGTCCAGAGTTAGTCATTATCGAATTAAAGCTTAACTTAACTGTCGACCTTCTCATCCAAGCAACAAAACGACAAAAGATGTCCGAGGTTGTATATATTGCGATACCAAAGCCTAAGAAGCACAACCCTCGCTCAAGACGGTGGCGAGATCTTAGTCATCTAGTCAGAAGGTTAGAATTAGGACTTATTTTCGTATCATTTAGTGGAAGAGGAAATCAAATCGAAATTGTGATACCACCGACGCCTTTTAACCGCTTGAAAAGTCTAAGTCAAAACAACCGTAAACGCCAAGCACTATTAAAAGAAATGGCTGGACGGAGTGCTGACTACAATATTGGCGGTTCTAGTCAAACACAGATTATGACTGCTTACCGTGAAAATTGTATTCAAATCGCCACATTTCTTATGCAAGCAGGAGAACTTTCACCAAAGGCATTAATAGATATGGGGACAGGTAAAAAAACACAATCAATTCTCTCCAAAAACTTTTACGGTTGGTTCACCAAGGTTAAGCGTGGTGTTTATTGTATAAGTGATAAAGGCGAGCGGGAATTGAAGCAGTATGCAGAAGTATTAGAATATTATCGTGAGTGGAAAAAATGAATAATTTTTAAAAGCCAGAAACAACATTATAAAAATTGCTTCTGGCTTAAAAGCAATTAATCACAAATAATTTGAAAAAGTCTGGAACAAATTATCAAACTAGTTTACTTCGCCTTCAGTTTTATAATTGTTTGTTTCGAGTCATTCCCTTTTTCACTTTCGATTTGCTCTTTACGTTTTAAAATATCTCGGATCTCTGTTAATAGTTCTACATCGTTCGGAGGAGCCTTTTGTTGAAGATTTTCTTCGCTCTTCTTCCGATGGTATTTATTAAAAACCTTAATAATCGTAAAAATCACAATCGATATAAGAAGGAAATCAACAGTCGTTTGAATGAAATTCCCATAGGAGACTACCACACTTCCCATCGTTATATGAAGACTTTCGAAATTAATTCCACCTACTAATATCCCAATTATGGGCATAATCATATCTTCTACAAGAGAGTCAACAATCTTACCAAAAGCTGCGCCAATAATAACCGCTATCGCTAAATCCAGAACATTTCCCCTAGAGATAAATTCTTTGAACTCTGACCACATCATGCACCTCACATTTTGCATTTTCTTAAAATTATGCGAACAGCACTAGATTATGCAGACTGGCTATCGGTTTAATATTGAAAAAATTATTTAGTCTCTTTCATAATGCTGATATTCTAGTCATATCCACAAATAGTTCTATCAAGTACCATAAAAAATACAGGAGGAATGTCCCCCTGTATTTTTATTTTGATTAAGTACGTTTTTGCTTCTTTCTTGAAGAATCAGCCTTCACTTTCCCAGTTTCTTTTCTTGTTGTTCCTTGCCCTTCAGTTTCTGATGAGTTCAAACCTATAGTTGATGGATTTGCTTTTCTTTCTGCCACTGTAATCACCTCCGCTTTTATTGTTCCTAGAAACAACTTCAGATATGTACAGCAGATTCTTTAGTCATTTGATTCGACCCTGTACGGAATAGTAACAACAAATATCTCAGAATCCTGATTCCAGAAACAACTATTCTCCAAATGGCAGAGATTCCTGTTCATTCGTTGGTATTAAAAAAGCGTGCTGAGATGCTGTATGTAAATCACGCCAAATTTGGTTCAGGTTGTTGTGTTCCATAACGGCTTGCATGCCAACATGTCTGAACAAGTTATTTGCACAAAAAACAGCTGTTGCTGCGCTCCGTTTTGAAATCGTTGAAAATTGTTCTTTCAACTTATCAGATAACTTATTCCCTTTTATATGCTCGCCCCACGCTTCTTCCACTACTGAATGAAAAGCTTGATTTGCCTTCTCCCAGCGTTGTTCTTCATTTATAAGTTTTTGTTTAAGAGAAGCAAAGCGATTTGTTGAACCTTGTTGCCAATTTTGTTTGTTGTTTTCTAACACAGATTCTACTTCTGTTAAGAAATGTTTACCAATACCAAGTGACACAGCTGCAAAGGATGCTTCTGAATATTGCACGAATGGAAAAGTATGGATCGTTGTACCCAAATCATTTTGACTTTCAAAAATAGAAAACACGTGATTTTCTGGAACAAATTGATTAACGATTTCAATACTATTGCTGCTTGTTCCCTTTAAGCCGAATGCATTCCAGTCTTCCTCCACATCAACTTGTTCAGGTTCAAGAGCAAAAGCAAGGATGTGATTTTCATCTCCTGTTTCACTTATCACATTACAGCTAACGGTGAATAGTGTTGCAAATTGTGAACCGCTGCAGTACAACCATTTACCATTAATGATATAGCCATCTTTTACAGGCTGTGCTGTACCAGCAGGAAATCCACTTCCAGCAATGACAGCATTTTCAGGTGAATAAAAGGTTCTAGCAGTTTGCTCTGTCATATTTTGAGTAAACATACCTCCACCTGAACCGATCGTTACGAGCCAGCCAAAGTTGCTATCTGCATAAGAAGCCTCTTGGAAAGCACGAATGGCACTCGGGAAATCTAACATTTTCCCTCCCAAAGCCTCAGGTATAATTAGTTTGAATAATTGATGTTCTAACATAAAAGTAAGCATCTTATCAGTAACTCGTTTTGCTTGTTCACAGTTTTTATTTTCATTTCGTATAAACTGTATTTGTTGTTCTGTAAATAACATATTTAAAATTCCCCCTTTTCGTTTAAAATCAGGTAGTGTCAGGTACCTCAGTTCAATGTTATAATCTTACAAGGTGATTAAAAATGATACAATTTGTCGGTGAATCGGAGATTGTGTTCAACAACCGGGACATCTCTATCAACCAGTTAAAAAGCTATTTAAAAAAATCGATGAAAAAATTTGAAATAATAAACCAAGAGTTAAGTGATCAAAATAATAGGATTACCATACACTTCGTATTTACTATGAGTAAAATATACCATTGTAGAAATCTAGACGATTATGTAAGCTATGCTTTTGCAGAGCACCGAAAAAAGTTACCAAGTGCGGCTCGTGCTAGTTATGTTAGAGTATTTCGGACATCTTATGCTTAAGTGATAGAAATTATAGCTCTTATTATTTCGTTTATTAGAATTGTTTCTCCTTTTTTCATGCTCGATAACCGAAACAATTTTATTGAAAAAGTAGAAGCTCATCTGTTAAATAGAAGCGCTTCTACTTTGTTAGATCACCGTAATAATTAAGCTCTCTCTAGCCCTTTAAACGAACCACTAATAGGCTTATTCGTTTTCATTCCGTCAAACTCGACATAATAAACATTCTTCTTCCGATCAATCTCACTTACTACACCTTCACCAAACACCGGATGTCTTACCTTAGAACCTAATTCATAAGCGCTGTCACCGGCAGCATCCGTTTCACTATCTTCCATTCCCAACTCAAAATTAGAATCCCTAATATACTTGACCGATTCATGATAAAATGCTTCTTCCAAGACACCGATTCTACGGAATAGTCCCTTCTGAATCTCAAAAATGAATCGAGATGGATACTTTTTTATACCTCTTCTTGATACACCTTCCGATTCAGTAATGTACATTTCTTTCTCTGCTCGTGTGATTGCAACATAAGTGAGACGACGTTCTTCTTCAAGTGCTTTGAGCTTTCGTTCTTCCAGTGACCTGCTGCTTGGCAGAATTCCGTCTGTCATTCCACATAAGAAAACATATGGGAACTCCAAGCCCTTTGCGGTATGGATTGTCATTAGCTTTACACTATCCTTGCTGTCTTCTTTGTCAGAATCGGTGTACAGCGTAATTTGCTGCAAATATTCTTCTAGCATTAGCTCTTCACCTATTGCCTGCTCATACGTAACGATTGAATTAAAAAATTCCGCTAGATTGTCAATGCGATTTTGGTCGCCGTCTTCTCTTAAAAATTTGTCATAGCCTGATTCAGTGAGTAACTTTTGTAGCAACTCCGACACACTCAACTTCCGATATTCACGCTTGTACCTTTCGACTAATGAAAGAAACTCAAGTGCCTTCGTGCCATTAAATAATGGATCGGCAGCATATTTCTTTAACGTATTATAGTATGTTAGGTGTTCCTGATCCGCTTTCTCTTTAATAAACTGTATCCGTTTCTTGCCAATGTTTCGTTTCGGTGTGTTCACCACTCTTAGAAACGACAAATCATCAGCAGCACTTATCATGCGTAAATAAGCTAACGCATCTTTAATTTCTTTACGCTGAAAAAATTTAATTCCACCAAAAATCGTATAATCGATATTTTCGCGAATTAATCCTTGTTCAAGAAACCTCGACAAAAAGCTAGCACGATACAGTATCGCAATGTCACTTTTCTTCGACTGTTTCTTATTCAATAACTCAATTATTTTTTCAGTAATCCATTTGATTTCATCATCTTCATGCTTGGCGTGATAGTGAATCACTCGTAAGCCATTTCTATTATTGGTGAACATATCTTTATCGATCCGTAATGAGTTTTTCTTAATTAAGGCATTGCCGACATCTAAAATCTCTGGGGTGGACCGGTAGTTTTGATTCAAAATAATCGTAATACACGATGGATGACCTTTATCAAAATTCACAAAATACTCCGGCCGAGCCCCACGCCATTCATAAATCGTCTGATCTGGGTCTCCGACGACAAACAGATTTTTGTTTGTATCACTGAGCATATTAACTAATCTTATTTGTCTTAAGCTGCTATCTTGAAATTCATCAACTTGTATATAATGAAGACGTGTCTGCCATTTATCAAGTACTTGATTAAAATCCTCAAAAAGGATAAACGTGAAGTTGATCAAATCATCAAAATCCAGCCCAAACACCTTTTTTTGCTTCAGCAAGTACATCTTTATAATCTGCATATCGAGATCCACGTCAGCGCTCGGATTAATTGTCGGTTTGGGATCGGTGATCAACCTAACATATGCAGGATCCATTTTATAATCAGCGATCCTCTTCAGGATATTATTGAAGGAATTGTATCGAATCGTTAAGTTAAGTTCTTCATAAATTTCTCTTAGTATCGTCTTTTGATCTTCTTCATCCAAAATAATAAATTGCTTTGGATAATGAAGATGGTGAATATCTTCGCGCAACACACGCACACAAAAACCGTGGTAGGTTGTAATGAGACCCGTGTCATAGCCGCTGCCAATTAGTGCGCGCACTCGTCTTTTCATTTCGGTCGCTGCTTTATTCGTAAACGTGACACAAAGGATGTTAGATGGGTCGATTCCGAGATGTTCAATGATGTAAGCATACCTTTTTGTCAGTGCCTTCGTTTTTCCAGAACCTGCCCCTGCCACCACGCGGATGTACCCTTCTGTTGTCATTACAGCTTGCTTTTGTTTTTCATTTATATTACTCAAAATCTCTGTAATCATAGAATTCACTCCTGAATGATTGCTTTTACTAAATTGTATCATATGTTTAGCAAGTAACGAGAACAAAAGTTCGTACCCAAAACAAAATACTCTGGAGGTAAACGAGTATGCTTGGCTATTCAAGGTGCTCCGTTTCCAATATCATTGATTTATAACCTTTATAATTATCACGAGCAAATGGAACGATTCTATTGAAAAATTCTTTTTATCGATTCAGTTTTCCTACTGCTTTTCTTATACAGTAATTTAGAAGAAGATGATGTTGTTGCAATTTATTAGGGATGAAGTTATTAAGAAGGATTAAACACAGATCCCATAAACAAAATTGTCCCTGTTGCCTCATCTGTAATCGCGATAAAAAATGGTCGATTCACTTCCATAACAAAAGGTTGATTCGAAGGTGGGGCTGCTCCGTCTGTCATACCAACGGAAGTTGCCGCCGCTGCTTCCGCTCCCTTTTCATTAACCTCCAGAAAAGTTTTTTGCTTTATGTAACTAATCCAAATAAGCTCATCTTCTTTAATCATGTTTGAAAAATTTACGCTTTTTACATCAAACGCGGATGGCATGCCTAACTCTTTAAGCTTATCATTCAGCAACACGTCATATTCTATTTGGAACCTAGGAAGCTTAATCGTACCATCTTCATACTGAAATTCGTTAATCCAATTGTTCCAATTCTTTACCGTGAGCATACTTTTAAATTCTGTTAAGCTCACACTTTCTTTAGGAAGAAACACCTTCATACTCATCTCTTCGTTTTCTCCATAAGGAAGCGAAATGGCCTGGAAATCATCATTATCTAAATAGGCAAAAGATTTCTGCAAAGACATAAGGGCTACTTCTTTTGTGGATCCATCCTCTAAATAAAATGGTTGATCCTTGGTAAGCTTTTTATCAAATTCATCGGTCCATCCACCTTTAAAATGAACCGCATTAATGAGAAGGCTAACCAAATTAGGAGTTAACGGATTATCGACCATATTTTTAATTTTTTTGTTTGTCGCGTTCTCTACCCAATCATTAATTATTTGAGGAGCGCTTGGGTCATCCATATCAATTTCCTCAATTTCAGCATTAAAGTAATCACGTGTTGATTGAGAAAAAAGATCTTCGAAATGATATTCCTTGTTTAACCAAATCGCATTCGCTATATTCAACTGTACCTGATTAGAAGCATTGTTCAGCATGGTTAATAATGAGGCGTTTGCCTGATTGATTTCGTTAACGTCAATTCCCTCCACATGCATCACCTTTTCCATCTCTTCTTTGGTGTTACCATCCGCTCCGTTATACACCATCGCCAAGACCATAAATAAACTGGTCGGTGAAATAAACACATTCCCATCGGCGTTTCCTTCCACTTTTGAGAGAACATCAAATCCTAGTGCGTTACTCGGTGAAACCACTTTTTTATAGTCTTCTTCCCCAAATTCTACATCACTGGCAATTTCTAAACCTGACGATGCTTCTTCCTGCCCACACCCTACTAGTAATATAATGTAACTTAATATTAAAAACGAAATGATTATTTGTTTCATAACACAAACCCCTTTTATTTTTTAGACTGTTTTCCACTAAAAAAAGTCACATACTAGTAAGCAATTAATACGAAAAGTAGTGTCATCGATTATGCGACCAATCTTACTAATATTCATTGAAAGGTGATTAAGACGTGGGGTTTTTTATTAAGTTATGAGTCTATTAAGTTCCCATACGAAATTATTTATCGAAAATTGATAGTTAAAAATAACCACCAGATTATATTCTATAAGTCAATCTTAACTTGTGATAATGGCAATACTAAACATACTATTTTCAGGGAAGATCTAGTTGGTTGCAGAAGGAAATTGAAACTTCTATCAGAACAGAAAAAACAGCTGGCACTTGGCCAGCATATGAGGGTCAATATATCTAAATTTATGGTTCTAAAACCAATACATCAAATGGCTTGAGCGATACTTTATTCATAATACGAGTACCGGTTACTGCTTCAGTGAATTCTTCTTTAACAAAAATCTCTTGTGGTAATTCACTATAATTTAATAAGAATATATAATCTTTTCCTTCTTTATGGCGAATAGATAACTCAACCTCTTCAGGCAAACTAAATTGATCATGGTAGTTATTTAACTGTAATTCAGCAAGCAGTGAAGTAGCTAAATCTAAATTAAATACTCCACCAAAATAATAACTAGTCCCTTTTCCATAGTTATGTTTAACGAGAGCAGGATTTCCTTTTAAATAGGTATTTGTATATGTTGCTAGGACCTCGACATCAGCTTGAAGTTGTAGAACTTCGTTAAAATCATTCGCTTCTAGTTCATCGAATTCTCTAAACTTTATTCTAGGTACTTGTTCAAACGGAGCTACTCTCGTAAACTCTTCCACGGTAATTCCTACTAAATCTGTTAAATATCCAGGGAGAGCCTTCATATACGTTTGACCAGTTTCATCTTTATAACCAGAACGACATCCAAAAATAACCTTTCCACCTTGTCTTACATAAACCTCAAATAACGCAGCTTGCTGTTTAGTTACGATTGCTGCATGAGAATAGACGAGTACTTTATATTTGCTTAAATCCTCTAAAGTTGTTTCATTGTTGAAGTTTAGTGCATCTACTGGTACATGATTATATTGTAATGCTTTAATCCAAGCATTTCTGCTTTTTGATTCAAATGGACCATGCCAAATATCAAATTCTCCGTCCCAACTATTATCATAATTAGTGATATAGGCAATTTCTACTTGATAGGTTGAGCCTACTATTTTTCCAAGTTGCTTAATCTCTTTACTTACAGCTTCAATTTCTTTGACACGTCGATTAGGCTGATTATGATAATCATTAATACCATGCCAATAGATTTCTGTTCCTTTCGTTGCCGTTCTCCATCTAAAATACAAAATCATGTCTGCACCATGAGCTATCGATTGGTATGTCCACAGGCGCAATTGCCCAGGTTTTGGAGATGGCTGATCCAATCTATTTACCCAACCACCAGGACCTGATTGTTGTTCAAATATCGCAAAATTCGGCGAGATACTTCTTACTACGCTCAAGTTCCAGCTCCATTTGCGATCGCGCAGTGGTTTTTCAGAGGAATCTTCTATGACCCTACCGAAGTTTGGATAAGAATCATAGGCATAAAAATCAAGTAGTTCATCTGTCATTTTATGATTATCTAAATGACCAAACATGCCATTGGTTGTTATCCACTGATTTGGTGCATGTTCCCTTAAAATATCAGCCTGCAACTTCACGTAAGCAAAAGCACTATCCGAAATAAATCTTTTTTCATCTAAAGCATGGTGTGGATTTGGTGAATTAGGAACGGTTTTACGAGTTAAATAGACTTGTTCCCAGTTGGTGTAAGTTTGACTCCAAAACACAGTTCCCCATGCTTGATTTAAGTTAGCTAGTGTTTGATATTTTTTCTTTGCCCATTCCCTAAAGGCAGCATGATCTGCATCAGCATAAAAGACATTTGTTTCGCAATTTATTTCGTTATCAATTTGCCATCCAACGACTGTAGGATTGTCACTATAATGCTTTGCCATTTCTGTGACAATTATCGATGACAATTCTCGGTACGTTTCCGAGTTATAAGTAGTATGACAGCGCGCACCATGCTGATACGAAATACCATCCTGTGTGGCGTTTAGTACATCCGGGTATTTTTTAGTGACCCACGCTGGTGCTGTTGCAGTTGGTGTACCCAATATTACCTTCAGACCAAACACTTGTGCCTTAGCGACTGCTCGATCAAACAAATCGAAACAAAATTTCCCTTCCTCCGGTTCAAATATTGACCACGCAAACTCCCCCATTCGAACATAGGAAAAACCTAACTCTTTCATACGAGCGTAATCGTCTTCCCACATTTCTTCTGGCCAGTGCTCTGGATAATAACATACTCCTAGTGTTAATGATTCTTCATTTAATTTTTTCACCAAAATGATCGTCTCCCCATTGCAATTATTTTCTAACAGATCAGGATAATGAAGCGTTTACATTTTTTGATAGTTGATTCATATAAATCGGTTGTGCCAGGTACTGAAAAAGCGGCGATTATTAATCAGAATTATTGAGATTGAATAATGACATTCTATCAGACAACTTTATGCTTGGATACAAAGACGATTAACGTTTCCTAATAACCTTATTTAGTTCGGTTGTATCATTCATATCTAAATCAAGTTTTTCATAAGCCAACTAACAAGTTAGGGACGCCTTTTAAGTAATACAAAAAACGCAATGATAAAGTAAGTCATTTTATCATCGCGTTTTAACGATTGTTTAGTATGTTCTCTCAGTTCTAATTAGGCAATGTATATGTCACAGTTCCTTCATCAGTATCTGGCTCTTTTAAATTTGACTGTTGTTCATCCGGATTTGCATTTGCATTAACTGCTCCACACGTTAATAGTATACCGTGGTATGCGTTTTAGCTTTGAAAGCTGAGACAATGGGCAAATAATACTATAAGCAAAAACACTTAGTTACTCGTCAAAATACGGACTATTACTAGGTGTGGAATTATTACTTAACTGCACCGCTTAATCTTTCAGCTAAATGAGAAAAAGTAAACTCCTCATCACAAAGCATTTTTACCCTTTGCTTCCACGAATAACGCTGATTTGGTTGTATGTATTTTTCAAGTAATTCTCGGAAAATGGCTGGCTGATAATATAGACTGTTAATCTTAAATTTAGTACGAATCATATCACGAATGGCTAACGCATAATTGTAATCCTGAAAAAATGCTGGATTTTCGATATAAAACATCTCACTACCAGGATGAAAGGTCTCTCCCTCATATCCAAACACAGCCTTATAGCACTCGTCCGCGGTCTCTTGAAAACTTCTCTCCGATTGGGTGTACAACTTATATTCTACAAGACTATAATAATAATTGATTTGGACCATTTTCAAATCCGTTAATGTATTTACTTCTCTAATCTGTGCTAATTCATGATCCTGCAAATCAAAGTTAGCTTTTAAAAACGATTCTTCTGTAACAATCGTTTGAAACAATTCGGCAATCGATTCAGCAGCAATACTTGAATAAAAACGATAGAGCTCTGGATATTCGAAGGAACCGTAATGACCGTCCAATACATGTCCCATTTCATGAATACCGGACAAAAATACAGAATAAGCATCCCGTTTGTTTACTACTAGCTTGAGTTCGTTCGGACTGATGTTAATAGCAAATCCACCATAAGGAATTTCCAAAGTCTCAATCGAAACAGGAATACTCTCTAATTGGATGCCAAGACTACCGACTACATTACTTATAACCTCTTTCATCCGTCTCGACGAAAACGTACTATTTTGCACCTTATGAAAATTAAAGGTAGTAAAATATTGATCATAAAAGTGCGTTTTTTTCCAGCCAAACTTTACTTTAATTCTATCACTCCAGTATTTAGCTGCCTCTGCCATTCTTTCTAGCAAGTTGTTCATTTCCTCAATATATGAGTCAATGTTAATTTCTTTTAAGTTGCAGCGAAAATAATAATAATTTTCATATCCGTTGTCGTTTGCAAGTTGGTTTCGTTTTTGGATGAGCTTTCTGTATAAAGCTTCATTTTCCCGTCCAATTCGTTTTGATTCACGGAAAAGTTCCCGTCGCAGTTCCCTATCCGGATTATCCATGACATTTGCATGCACGGTACCTAAATTATATACTTTTCCATCTACCTCAAACGTACTTTCCATTAGCTCTTTTTGCAATGCTTGTTGCATTTCAACAACTTCTGGATGACTATCAAGTGCTTCTTGCTTCATCGTTGCTAAAAATACTTCAAGCCTTCTACTCCAAATTGGGTCATCTTTTAATTTTGCTTGCCAGGTTGATAATGAGTCAATTAGTTGTTTATTTGTCATTAGATCGTGCTTCATTTTTTGAATTTCATCAATCCTTTGATTTTCCGCACCCTGTGCATACATCAAATAATAGAGGCGCTCTTCTTCTTGGTATAAACTGTCCAGCTTTTGTATTGCATTATCGTATGCAAGCTTCCATTCGTTCTCATTTGATATCTGAAGTAATTGTTCAAAACCTAATTCCATGACTACCTACTCCTTTTCAAGGTCCGCGCATTAGTAGGATATACCGAACAGTTTCACCTTTAAAAGTTCAATTCACCACAACTTCTTTCACACCTTTTTCCATCTTCCCACTACACATTGGACAGTCCTTCTCTTCCATCAGTGTTTCTTCATGTGAAGTGATTCGCATCCAAGCGTTACACTTATCACTGATACAATCCCAGACAAGCACTGATTCATACTTTTTTGGCTTTGGTACTGGATCCTGCTTACTTTCCCGTTTAGAAGGTTTGCTATGAATCGTAATTCTTTTTGATCGATCCTGCGATTCACCTTTTTTTAGGTTGGGGTCTCGATATACTTCTGAGACAAATCGGGAAATGTCCACCTTTTCGTTTCGATATTGTTGCGGCGAACTGATGTACAACTCTTCTTCCGCTCTCGTTACTGCAACGTATGCAAGACGTCGCTCTCCTTCGACTCCGGAAACGTCTGTTTTTTCATCTAACACCGAATTATGTGGCAAAATCTTATCTGACGCACCGATTAAATAGACAACTGGGAATTCTAATCCTTTCGCTCGATGAATCGTCATTACTTTAACAACGTCTGCTTTCACATCTTTGCGGAGTCCATCCATCTTGTTATTCTTCTCAATAATTTCATCTACAAAGGATAAAAACTCTCTTATTGTTTTGAATCGTCTCGTCGCTGATTCTATTTCTGCGAGCGTCTCCTTTAACATTTCTTTATGCAAGGTGAGATTTTTGTTTTTAAATGTGTCTAAATATTTTTCATATACTTTGTGAATTTCTCGAACTGCCTCCAACGGCTCACGGTCTCTTAATTTCTGTAAAAGCTTGATTCGTTGGTAGATTTGACTTCTTTGAAATTCTTTCAAGCCAGGAAAATCGACTAGATGCTCTAATAACTTATTCTTCGGGCTTGATAATTCAGCTTTTTGAATGAATGCCATTGCTCTTTCTCTATTTACATAAAGTGTAGGAAGCATCCCTTCGACAGCTTGTTCATTTTTACCATCTACTGCTACTCGTAAATGATCAATAACCGGTCTTACAATCGATTGCTCGTAAAACGTATTCGCATCTCCATATGTGACAAAAGGGATATCATTCAAAACCAATCTATCAAAAATTGCCCGATTGTAACTGTTCGTTCGATAAAGAATAGCAACATCCTTAAACCTTCGCTTGCCTGATTGCACATCATTAATCACGGTTTCTACTATAATATCCGCTTCTTCATCTGACGATCGTGGTCGAATGAAGCATGGGCTATTATCACTTTGTTTATTCGCTTTTAAAACTTTTTCATAGCGCTGCTTGTTTAAGGATATGATCTTGTTTGCTAAGCCGACAATCGTTGTCGTAGAACGGTAATTAATATCCAAATGAAAAACCTTCGTGTTTCGATAATCTTTGTGAAAATTTAGGATAATTGAAGCATCGGCACCATTGAATTCGTATATAGTTTGGTCATCATCTCCTACGACAAATAAGTTGTTTTGAGGCATCGCTAACATTTTCACTAGTTCGTACTGAATCGGATTCGTATCCTGCCATTCATCACAAAGTACAAAAGCAAATTGTTGTTGGATTCTATGCAATAGATGTGGATTTTGTTTAAGATAAAAGTAAGTGTCAAGCAGAATATCATCAAAATCCATTAACCTATTATCTTTTTTCACTTGCTCGTATTTCACGAGAATTTCTTTTACTTCCTTCTGTACTGGTGTTTTGTCTGGCATTTCGGCCGCTGGCGTCATGTTACTTTTATAGTGAGATAACATTTCAAGTAGCGATTCAGGCTCGTAGTCCCCACTAATGCCCATCTCTTTCATGATAATCTTTAAGTACGTGTGCTTTCGCCTTTCAATTGAAAGGACGCTTCGCTGATCTCCACTTTTCTTTAATATTCGTAAAAATATAGAATGATAGGTGCCACTCGTAACACTTCTGGCCATCTGATTTGTGAGTCCGGGTAACAAGGCAATTCTCTCTTTCATTTCTTCGGCAGCCTTTTTAGTGAAGGTTAACAATAAGATTTGGTGCGGATTTATGTTCAAGACCGACATTAAATATCCTGCTCTTGAAGAAAGCACCCTCGTTTTCCCACTACCTGCCCCTGCCAGCACAAGACATGGTCCTTCCTTGTGACGTGTCGCATTTATCTGCGGTTCATTCAGCTTAATTCCTTCCTGCTCAAGTGAGCGGAAATAAAAAGCATCCGTCTCATCATCCTTTACTAATTCTACGGTCGTTTTCGTACTTGCTAGTTCTGCTTTTTCGATCACCTTTTTCGTTGCACCTTTAGGAAATTGGCTATAAGTTGACGAAGATTGCTCACTCTGTGTAGTTAACGCTACGGTTGGTGTGTTGGTTGCGATTGCTGCCCACTTTAAAGCGATTGTCTGTGCAGCCTGTCGGTTATATTGTTTGGAATCATTTTTTTCGATATTTGCAATTGTTGCTAGGGCTTGTTCTGTTACATCACCTTTCTCCAAGGACAAAACGTCTATTGCCTTCAAAGTATATTGACGGACTTGTGCTTTTTCTGATGATAAATTTTGAAGCAGGAAAGCCAGCGCGGGCTTGCATTCATTGTTGTATTTTTGGGATAATTTAGTAATCGCAGAAGCTGCTAGCCGTTGATCATTGTCTTGGCCATCTCGTAAGTATGTAATAAGAAACGGAATTGCTTCTTTGCTGTTTGTTTCACCTAGTTCATAGGGTGATAGTCTTGAAAAATCTATCGTATTCAAAGTGGATCCTCCTAGATTGGCAGGTTTATATATATCTAATTATGTTCATTTTAGGTTAGGTCTAATCTTTACTCAACTATTATTCTATATGAATTTTATCTGATTTTTGTTTTTTCCTTCCTGATAAAGCTTAAAGAGGTTGTTTAAAATAAATCCAACAATTAAGATGGAAACTTACCATTTTTGCTAAACACACAAAAATGAAATGAGGTAGTAACTACCAAACTTGCTTATTTCAGCGTTTGTCCAATAACTATTAAAGTTGATAGTAGCCTCTGCGCTTAATTTAATATATTTATAATCATCTAATACATTCTACCCTATCCCTTTAGTTTTTAAAGCATAAACTATAGTTTAATGGGTTATAGTTTTCGCGGCATAAAGATATAATTACATTTGGAAAGCAACTTTGTAGTCGCATTATTGATACAAAAAACTCTTAAATGAGCAAATTGGGTTGCAACACCTAAGCCGCTTTCAATTTTACTGATATAGCTAAATTTTGGACCTAACGTAATTTCCGGGGATGTCGTCAACGAAGCAATGAACGATAACCCCTCGAACCCATCGGATTGGAAAGCATCATTACGTCAATCTGGTTGGTACCATGCGACCGGAACCGATTATATTGAAGTATCTTTCCGAGCAACAATAGAAGTAACTGACGCTAATGGTTGGGATATGGGATATTATGCATTATTAAAATGATTATACTTATGATAATCAGAATAAAGCAGAAGCGATATATCAAATGGAGATCAAGCTGTTGCTATTGACTTGCAAAAAATGAAGAAGAGACTGACAATCAATCAGTCTCTTCTTTCTTTGCTTTAACAATTTCTTATCATCGACATTGCATCTAATCATGTTTTTAGCGTTATAGATATTATGCTAGTAATGCACCATTAAAAAGGGTGTTGGTTTAACCATTGGCCACCATCCATCGTAATACATTCTCCATTAATATAGCCCGCATGCTCTGAAAATAGAAAAAAGGCAAGTTCGGCTATTTCCTCAGGTGTACCTAACCTGGCTAATGGTACGCTATCTAGCGTTCTCTCAGCTGCTTCTTTGGACTCCCATAATTTTTCGGCACCACCTGTTCTATCAATCAGTCCTGGAGCAATTGCGTTAACTCGGATACCGTATTTTCTTCCCCATTCAACGGCAAGCGTTCTCGTCATCGATAGCACACCAGCTTTTGCTGCAGCAGAATGGATCACCCCAGCTCCAGCATTCCACGCATAAGTTGCTACCATATTAATGATACTTCCTTTCATTCCTTTTTCAATCCAATACTTTCCCACTTCACTGCTACAGTAAAATGTCCCATTTAATACAATATCAATAACAGAATTCCAACCGTTCGGGCTCAGTTTTTCTGCTGGACAAATAAAATTACCTGCAGCATTATTTACTAAAAAATCAATTTTTCCGTATTCTTTTAAAGTTTCCGATACCATATGCTGTACATGACTGATTTCTCGAACATCCATTTGTATTTTCAAAATTTCCGCTTTTGGATTTGTTTCTGTAATTTCGTCAGCTGCACGTGTTAGTCTTTCCTGATTCCTACCGGTAATGACTACCTTCGCACCAGCATGAGCAAAACGCGCTGCCATGTACTTCCCCATCCCATTTGAACCACCAGTAACAATAACCACCTTATCTTTCATAGCACTCACCCCTCGAATGAATGATCATTCATTTACTTGAGTGTATCATGGTATCTCGTTTAATAACAGTTAATTTTCAAGTCTCAAAGTAAGATTAACTCCTTATTTCAGAAAGGCTTCTTCTTTAGAAACCCGTATCATCTCACTTGGAAAATATTTATGAAAGTACTTTTCCACCGCAACGTGTATGTCACTTCGATACCACTTTTCTAGTTCATGCTGTCTAAATAACGCTGGCATGCCAAGCCGCGCTGATCGTTTTCCCATTGAACCGTCCCCAATACTAAGCGTATCGATCCATATATGATCAACAATTCCATCCAATACTTTCGGAAAATCTGGGGTGAATGGCAAGACAGGTGAAATCGACGCTTGTGTAGATATTCCGGCATCATGTACTTGTTTTAATGTTTTTAGTCGTAATTTAATTCCTGTAGCAAATGGTGCGAATATCCGTTTGACATCTTCTCGATCGGTTTCAATTGTCATAGACACGAGTACTTCACATTTTTCTTTCAATTTCACTAGTAAATCAATATCTCTTGTAATGAGAGAGCCTCGTGTTTGGAGCTGCACAAAATCAGGTGGATTTTCGATCATTTCTGCAAGTAGTGCTCTCGTCAATTCAGTCTTTCGTTCGATTGGTTGATATGGATCGGTTGCAGATGACATAAATATATTTACAGATTTATTTTTTTTCGGAAGTTTGATTATTTCCCTGCGGTATTTTTCTGCTGCATTTGTTTTAATGGTCAACCATTCTCCCCAAGGGATTTCTTTGAATTTCTGGATCGGCATTTCTCGCACATAACAGTAAAGACAAGCAAATGCACAGCCACTATATGGATTTAAGGAATGTGTAAATCCAACGTCTAGATACCCTTTTGCCTCCGTAAGAATTTTCCTAGCAACTGTTTCTTTTATATCAATCTTCATCTGCAACGCCCCATTCCTTTTTTAGATGATACTAACATATAAGATCATACGTTCGCTAGTCAAGGGAGTTGTTTTCATGTCCCATAATACTAGGAAAAGCGCAGAGCACCGCTTAGACAATTAGCGATTGGAGTAAATCGACTGAGATAAAGGAATCATACCCTGCGTAATGGGTATGCCTAAGTTGGACGACAAGTCCGCTTTTAGTCGACCTTCGATAAAACCTGAAAGGATGATGACTTATCGTAGGGCGATTCGTGAAATTGCCTAATTTTTGGCGCTCGGAGCTACACGTACACATATCTTAAATTGATCAGTCTCAAGTTACGTATTGATGATGCACCCTATTGAGTTTCCGATGATTGAACAACTGACATTTAAATATTTTTAAAACACACAAATGGTATATAATGAGAAATGAAGCAAATTTACACATACTTTTTAAGGGTGATCCTTGTGGAAAAAGCAATTTATAAAATAGATGTGGTTGTAAAGGCAATCGAATTTATGAGAATCAATTTAGACAAGCAGATTACTTCTGAAGATTTAGCTCGCTCTGTTGGGTATAGTCCTTACCATTTCACAAGAATTTTCAAAGAAGTAACTGGTATATCACCACGACACTTTTTGTCGGCACTACGAGTAGAAGCAGGAAAAGAGATACTTGTTAATGCTTCTTCGCCATCCGTTCTAAAAACACTGCTGTCTATTGGATTCCAAAGCATTGGAACATTTAGTACTAAATTCAAGCAATTTGTTGGTTTATCTCCAAAAAAATTTCAATTAAATGCTAGACTTTTACATAAGTACATTAATCAATATCAAAATGATGAAGTAATATTAAATACCAAGTTTAACTCTCCGATAATAACCATTAATCTTGATGTTCCAAATAGTTTTAAAGGACTTATTTTTATTGGTTTGTTTCCAAGGCCAATCCCAGACCAAAAACCAATCATGGGAACCGTAGTAAAAGATCAAACAAGATGTGTATTTACATGTATACCACCTGGTAACTATTTTATAATGGCAGCTGCTATACCATGGAGTATGAATCCAAAAGATTACTTTATTTTAGACAAAGCACTTCGAGGGAAAATAGATCCAGTTGTCCAAGTAGCTAAGGATACCGATACAGAACAGACGATTTCTTTACGGGAAGCTTTACCTACCGATCCCCCAATATTAATTAATCTACCTCAATTGTTATTTGAAAGAGAAAAAAACAGAGCAAACTAGAAGAATTTTTTAAGCTTTTTAATTGCTAGAATTTATTTATAGAAAGAACGAGGAGGACAAGTTATGTTGAATCAGGTATGTGTATTAACGGTTAAAGTAAATGATTTAAAAAATGCTATCAAGTTTTATACAGAAGTGCTCGATTTCAAAGTATCAGAGCATTACGGAGATAAGATAATTAGTCTAATGCATGACGGGATACCAATTGTATTAGAAGAAACAGAAAAAAATGCGCTCTCTCCAACCAATCAACACGTTTTGCTAGGATTATACTCAGAGGACATTGATCGTGATTTCACTTTATTACAATCCAGAGGTGCAAAGTTAGTTTTTGACGAGCCACAACCATGTCCACCAGGTCGATATTTTGTTATCGAAGATCCATCTGGCAACCAAATTGAAATCGTGGAATTTTCCAATATGTAAAAGGTGGTATCCTATGTTTTTTGAAATGACGATACAGTTCCGTGTTTCGAATTTTAATGAAGCTCGAGAATGGTATCAGACACTACTTAACAAAGATGCAGATTTTGTCCCACATGAAGGCTTTGCTGAATGGGAAGTAATTCCCGGCTGCTGGTTGCAAATTGCAGAAGGAGAATCAGCAATGGGGAGTGGTCCCTTACGATTAGGTGTCACTAATCTAGAAGAAACCAGAGGTCGATTGATTCACCATCTACAAGTAGAACCTTTCGAGATTCATGAGCGTGCTGAGGTACCAGTGCGTTGGGCAACATTTTCTGATCCCTGGGGGAATCGCTTAGGTTTATTCGAATATTTGGATAAAGCAGAACAAGCCGATCGTGTAGAAACAATAATAGGAATAAAAGGTCATTTTTAAGCTTGTGCATAGATAAAACACGCATATATGGCCAAAGCTGACGGCCTTTTTGACTTGTAATTAAGAATAATGAATTAAAAATCCATTCTCTAATTAAAGCGAGAATGGATTTATGGTTGACTCGATTTTTAATTTGCTTATATTAGCTGCAAATCCTTCCGTGAAATGATTGATTATTCTCAAGCAAACAATGGATACACCCTATTAATTTGAAGTATCGCTATTCTCTTGTGAACTTGAATTATCCTCATTCGATACATTTCCAACAACCTGCCCATCAGGATTTTCCTCTGTTTGCGGATCACCGCTCGGTTCATCCTGAGAATGTTCGAAGGCAAAAGCAATTCCGAGAACGAGAAATAGGCCGATAAGAAGGGTTCCAAAAATACTATAGATTGTTTTTGCTTTCATCATTTCCATCCTTTCTTTTATTTCCCTGGATAATCAAACCATTATTTAGTCATTGTCTTCTTTTTCTGCTTTTCTTCTGCTTGGTTGATTTTTCCCGTTTATATCCGTTGTTGCTACTTCCTCAATCTCCTCTGAGCTACCTGCTAATTCGTCTGAATCAATATACATGTCATCATAGTCACCTTTCTTTTTATAAAAATCAGATGGCGTTTCTGATGATCCGTATGCTTCAACAGCCTGCCACGAATCCTTACCATCAAATGCGGTTGATTCCTTCGCTTCTGCTTTCACCTCACTTGAAATTATATCCGGCTCCATGATGTCTTCTTCTACTGGGCGCTCATTCGTTAATCTTCCTTCAGCGTGCGTTTGACATCTAGAAGTAGTAGGTACTGCTAGTATTCGCTCTTCCTCGATGTCATTGCCACATATCTCACATATTGCGTAAGTGTCAGATTCTATCTTCTTTAGCGCGTCATTTATTTCTTCAACTTTATGTTTTGCATGTCCATGAAGAGCAAGTTCTTTTTCTTGGTCATAAAGCGCTGTACCTTGATCACCAGGATGGTTATCATAGTTGGACAATTCTCCTGTTGGTTTATTTGCACCTTCTCTTAGTTGTAGACGATTGACCAATTCCTGCTTTTCTTGTATTAATATATGTTGTGCTTGATCAATTACTTTTGTAGAAATCATCTATATAGCCTCCTGTCAGATTACACCTAAACGATTTCTTTATAATTTATTACGTGTATATATTACTTGTATCCCACTTGAACAGTTTGTAAACGTAACTGATCATTGGAATTATGCAAAGCAAGTAATCTGTAGTTGAGTTTAATAGAGTTTAAAAAGTATAAATATCTCTTTGAAGGGATTCACAGTGGTAAATTTGAAATGAATTTAAGCGGATTTAAAAATTTTAAGAAGGTAAATGTTTTACGGCAGGAGCAATTAACCCTTGCCGTAATCTTTTTAGATCAATTTAAGACAAGCAGTAAAACCGGATAACCTATTATCCACAGCAACGGAATACAATTTAAGATAATGGCAAGTCGTTTTTTCTTGATTCGGCAAACCCATGCAAAAATTGAACAAAAGATAACTGCAACTGGATATAAAATAGTGACTACAAAAAATAAGCCATTTGAAAAATTCAAACCGCCATCAAGTGCCCATAACGATATTGCGAAAGCAAAATACCAGGGAAATAAGCAAAGAGCATAAAAAACCTGGGTAGAAATCAGAAATATTCTTATCATATTCACCTTCCTAATAGACTGAACTTTTTAACAATTTTACTTGTGTGAATATATCTTATATGGATAATGATTAAAGCACAAGATAATTTTAAAATATTGCCACGTATTATTGCGATACCCACTTCCTTAATAATTAGTAGTAGCTATCCGGGTTAATATTTTTACACGGTTCACCCAGTTAAAACTGGATAACCAGTGACGAATAATGCGTTTCTACGAACATAATCGGTAAATAGGACAATCTATTTAATAATGATTAGAGAATAAAAAACTTCTTTTTCTAATTAATTTTGCTCACTAACACTACCTCTTCTTTTAGCAATTACTCCTGATATTACTACAATCAAAAGCATTACGCCCCAGAAGGTGGCTTTCCAGCCTATGCTATGTGTAAAAGACTCTGTGATTAGACCTAACTCGATATCTGGATGTGCTAATGTATGGACGGCTAATTTGATGCCGACCCAAGCAACAATTAAAAAGGCTGCATTTTCTAATACAGGGTATTGTTTCATGAATTTTACAACATATGTTGCTGCAATTCGAATCAAAGCCAATCCAATGGCCATACCTATGAACACGACGATAAATTTACCACCGTCCATACCTCCAATTGTAGGTAAAGGAGTATTAGGTAAGGAGACTGCAATGGCCACAGCTGCCAAAATAGAATCTATTGCGAATGCAATATCGGTTAGTTCCACCTTGACAATTGCTTTCCAAAAACTTTGATTTTCATCTATAGAGGATTCTGAATCATCATCTTTGCTTTTCATCAAACTCTTTACACCTAAGTAGATCAAGTATACAGCTCCGATTGCCTGAATCTGCCAAATATTCACTACAAAAGAGATTGCGAACAAAGCAGCAAACCTAAATAAAAATGCTCCTACTATCCCATAAAATAAAGCTTTCTTACGTTTGCTCTCTGGTAAATTCTTCACAATTACCCCCATCACAAGCGCATTATCCGCAGATAACAGCCCTTCTAAGCCGATGATAACGAGCATTGTCCAGCCATATTCCAACCATAAATCCATCTGAACTCACCTTCAAGTTTTTATATTCCTAGGTAAAGTTCCCCGGATTTGCTATGGAGTAAACCTCCTTGAGCTTGTTTTAGGAAATGTTCATCCTATAGTATATAAATTCTGACTATTTTCTACCTTTACATATCACTTAAAACCCATGCCATTTTCTCTTTTAAAATCTTCGCTTATTGCTCTAACTCGTTAAGTGTCTTTTTGTCCAGCTATGGATTCAAGGAATATCTATTTCATCAACATGATTTGAACACAGGATTCTTATTTACTTAAATTTGGTAGCATTTTTTTCAACTCCAATAGATCATCAATTACTAAATCGGCCTTAGCTAGTTCATCTTTTCTTGCAAAGTCAAAATTACAACCTATCGCGACTAACTGATTATCTTTGGCTGCATTTATATCAGATAACCGATCACCTACTACTGCTCCTTGTGTAATACGATACTTTTTAACAATAGTTTGAACTAGATCTGATTTATTCAACGATTCTATTTGCTGAATACTAAATGTTTCTGTAACCCATTGATCCAAATGATAATAATTTACTATTGCATGTAAATATGCTGTTAACCCATTACTCGCTATGTATATTGAACAATTCTTTTCCTTTAAATAACTAAAAACTTCCCTTACATGAGGATATAAGGCCCCTTTCCCATTTTTGATATTTTCAATTAATCTTTTTAGAAAATAGTCATTCATAAGCTCTCTGTCTTTATTAGAATGATTAGGCAGCAATGTTTCCCATACTTTTGGCAATGGGACGCCCATAATTTCACGGTATGTATCAATAGGGGTTGCCCCGTTCCATTTATCTAATGAGCGTAAATAATCAAACGTATCATCTAGTGATAATTCTAATATTTTATCGGTTTGAAACAGTGTTCCATCCATATCAAAGATTAGTGATAGAGACATTTTTTTCTCTCCTTTAATGTAGAATTTAGTATTAGGTTTAGCATAAATACCCTTGTTTGAAGGAATGGGAAACAAAATGACTATGAAATAATTATATAATTTCATAGTCACTATAGCTGATTAATTTGATTAAACACTTTTCTGATCTTTTAACTGCATTGTTGTAACGCAAGTATTATCATTTTAAAAAGTGGATAACTCTGACTGTGTAGTTTTTCCGTCGTGTTTAATCGTTACTTGATATTTCCCGTCACGTGGAAGCCACAAATCTATAAATCCGTTAGCCTGTGATGTAACTGTTTCGTCAAGAACGACAGCACCTTCCATATCTTCAATATATAATTGGAATGTTTCATTCACCAATTCTCCTTGGCAGCCAGTCAAGCTATGAATTGCACATGGATGGGTGTTCTCAACATTTGGTGCGATTGAAACGAAAAACTCATCTTCCGGTAAATCATACGTGACCTGACTTTCGTTATTGTTGGTAATAATCAATTGTTCGGAAGTGATTGAAGCGGTCTGATCTTTCACTTTACCTACACTGTAGTCTTGAACCAATTGCTTAATATCTTGCGTTTTATTTTCCATCAATGTATTTTTCTCCCCACTTATCGCAAAAACAAACGCCCCCATTGCAATGGCTACTAGGGCAGTATATATAAGTGCGTGTTCAAAAAGGTGACGAATTAGCAGCAAGAAGGTCGAGGCGGTGAAATCTTGAGGACCGCAGTGTAGGCTTTTCCTACATGAGGTAAGGAAAAGTGATTTGCTTTTCCATAACCGGAAAGATGAACCAACTCTAGAGTTCGCCGCTGATCATTTGGCACCTTTTTGAACAACCTCTATAATAATTTTCTTACTCATATTGTAAACTCCCCTTCTAGCTTTTCTATTGGTACTTCACAATCATAAATGATATCAGCCCACTAATCATCACCTTATTATTTAAAGTTATGATTTTATGTGAAATCAATTTTCAAAGAATCTCTCTATTCAAATTTCACTAAAAAACAGAATTTACTCTCTCGATTTACTATGTATAGATTATCAAACTGCAGAAGATGCTGGTAAATATATGTGCAAGGTAAAGTATGATATAAAATTAATAATTTGAAAAATTGAAGCTTAGCAGAGAAAACGAACTGTCGGCTGTTTACATTCCTGTAACTGTCTACTATTCGTTTGCTTCAGATCCTTTCCGAGCGGGTATAGTCTAAGAACTTGAATTAGCAAAGGAGCTTAAAACATGTCACATTCTTCTATATCTACCCGTATCAAAGGAGGGTGGTTACTTCTGCGCTCGATTGCAGTGATTGCTTCAAGTATTACTACGATCGTTTCGACGATGATTCCCATTTATTTATACTATTCTTTTCCCACGAATCAATTAATTTTAATATTTCTTTTGCTGATTTTTGCTGCCTTCACTATCCACGGTGTGCTTACGCATGTTTGGAATGATTATATTGACAATCAATCCGGTACCGACTTGCACAGTCCCGGAATCCTGTCGGGTGGAAGTCGAGTTATCCAAACTGGTCTCATTTCTACCACGGCACTCTCTACCTTAGGAAAATGGTTAAGCATAATACTAAGCATGTTCGTTGTTGGATTTGCATTATTTGGGTTTTATAAACTAGCAATTTTATTAGCAATCGGATTATGGGCAGCTATTTCGTATTCGCTTCCTCCATTTCGATTAAGTTATCGACCGTTTGTTGGCGAATGGTTTTCCACCTTTCCATCTATTTTAGCACTAGGCTTGGCAGGTGCGTGGCTTACCCTGGATACAATTCCAGTATGGGCTTGGCAAAATGCAATCATTAATGGATTATTTTGTATCGCCTGGATAATGGTTCATCACATACCAGATCGAAATGCAGATCAACAAGCAACACCAGTCAAACAAACTAGCGTGGTTTGGGCTGTAAATAAGTTCGGAGTATCATTTTGCCGTCTCCCCGCAATTGTGTATTTTCTGTTGACCGGTATTTGTGCATGGTGGTTAGGTTTTGAACGACTGTGGGCCATGATAGGAATGCTAATCATGGTCATTACAGCAATTTTTTTAGTATTTAAAATGGATGTTAACGATGCCTATCAAGTGTCCGCTTATGAGAAAATCATCTTAGTACTTGCCATGATAAATGGTGTTTGGCTAGGTATATTTATTTAGAATAATGATTTACTCGTAATTTGCACTGCTAGTTTCTTTTTAATAGAATGAATACATTGGAGGGATTTAAGGTGACGAACGTTTTTTATACATTTGGAAATGTAGATGAATTCGTACAACTAAAAAAATATCGAGAAGAAGTCCTAGTTGAACCTATTGCAGATGGAAAATGGTCAGTCCGAGAGATAATCGGACATTTGTTATATTGGGATCAATTCAATTTAGAAAAAATGGTTCCTCTCATGGCAGATGGCGTGAGATTACCCGCTTTTCCTGACCACGATTTATTTAATGAGGAAGCAGTTTCTTATATAGAGAAATACGACAATGTGGCTGAACTAATCGATGATTTTGCTGCAATTCGGACAAACCTAGCTAAAGAGTTGCAAGCAATAGATAAGCATATAAAATTTCAAATTGAGAACGAGCCCGTCGAATATTCAGCTGAGCTATTTGCGCAATTGTTCTTGGAGCACGATGCACATCATTTGCGGCAGATAAGGACGAAATTAGAAAGTTAGATATGAAACATACTAAAACGTGGCCAGAGTTAAACTATACTTGGCCACGTCAACTATTTATCTACTAATCTTAGTTTCTCGCTGCTGAAAATCCACATCCTGATAATATGTATTTTTCACTAGAATATTTGGACCAAGGCATTTTACTGCAGGGCAATGACAATTCAGCTGCTGTGCCGTCTTCGTATTATTCCAGCTAGCATAGGCATCTAGAAGAGACGTGTCCTGAATCGCACCCAATGGTGGTTCATCTCCAAAATCAGTTACTGATATTTTCCCTGTAAATATGTTAACATTCAAGCGTGAACGTCCATCAGGATCATTTCGCACAGTAACATTCTTTTCATTAAATAAGCGTCTTTGCAATTCTAATTCAACCGTAGATGAGCTACACGGGTAAAAAGGTAGCGTACCAAATAACATCCAAATATTTTTATTACGATGATCAAGAAGCCGGTTGATAGCATTACGCATATCTGCTAAATCTAATGTTTCAAGATTGCTGGCAAAATCAACTGGGTACATAGGATGAATCTCATGTCTTGCACAACCCATTTCAACTACTTGGTCATGAATTTCTTCTAAATAAGGAAATGTTCGCTTATTTAACATCGTTTCAGCAGATACCATTACACCATCATTAGCTAGTCGTTTAGCATTTTCTAAAATCCGGTTAAAATAGTGCTTTCGATTCTCCATAGATGGCTTTCGATTCATGCGGGCAAAACCAGTTTCAGCAAATTCTTCTGACGTGCCCCAATTATGAGATATATGTAGAACATCCAAGTAAGGTATTATCGATTCATAACGACTATATGGCAGTGTAAGATTGGAATTTATTTGTGTTTTCACACCGCGCTGATGTGCATATTGAAGTAGTGGTAACACATGGTTACGAATAGACTTCTTCGACATCATCGGTTCTCCACCAGTAATACTGATTGTTCGAAGATGCTTAATCTCATCTAACCGGCGGAAAACCAAATCCATAGGTAGCGCATCTGGATCTTTATCCTGTAGCGTATATCCAACCGCACAATGGCTGCAGCGCATATTACATAGCGTCGTAGTAGTAAACTCGACACTAGATAACCTCATTTCCCCTGAGTCTTCTACGTCTAGGTATGCTTCCCATGGATCTCGTAGTGCATGTGAAGTTCTAGCTTGTTGTGTATTCACCATCGTAGACCTCCCTCTCTCCGCTCTCATCATAACATATGAAGAGGATAGTGTTGGTAATAATTTTAGGTTGGTATTAATGGATACGGAAGTTGATGAACGTATTCATTTTTGGTCTGAATAATGAAACATTTATGTTTTTCTACACGTATCTAGATGTATAGGATTTAAAGGAGAGATAGTTGTGCAAAACCCAAAAACAGAAGGATTACTAGCTATGCTTAAACAATATGAAAAATACGTTAATGATCAAACAGCGAAAAAACTTGGATTAGACCAGTGTGAACGCATCATTACAAGATTAGATCACTTTTCTGTAGAGTGCCACCATTGTCAGCAATACTTGAATGAGCTGGAAAGTCATATAAAACAACTTAAGGATAATACAGCACCTAATAAAGCGGATGTTAAAGTCCATACACAAAAAATAGCGGGAATTATTGCTCATTTACAAAAACAGCACAAAATTGTAACTGAAGGCTATTACTTGGGCATTTACATGTCCCTAGGAACGAGTCTTGGTCTCGTATTCGGTTTACTATTATTTCCTGATAATTTTGCATTAGGTCTGCCTATTGGAATTGGTACTGGCGTAGCGATTGGCGCTGGGTTAGATGCAGATGCAAAAAAGAAGGGATTAACCTTATAATTTTTGATCGATAGCACTAGGTCACACACAGGCTGATCTAGTGCTATTGATTACTTAGTCGAGACCGAAATAGTATGTTTTTTTCATTGCTCTAATTTCCCCCATTAAAACCTGTGATTCCTCACAAAATGCAGTTAACGGTGCACCATCTACAAGTGGTGTTTTATCGTATATTTTTACAACCCTAATTTCATCTAATTCGTTTCCAGGAACTGGATAAACACTTAGCCTCTCAGGATTATACATGATTGTATCAAGAATGTTCGTAATCCTATCTATTTTTACTTCACGTAGCAACTGAATTAGCTCGCTGTTTACTAATCGCTGGATTACTCCCAATTCTACTTCTGTTTCCGCTGCATAGATGGTGATTGCTTTTGCCAACAACGCATCTAAACAGACCATAACAGGAGATAAGAAGTTAGCGTGGTCTGCATGAATGGAATGCATAATTGTTCTGCTCGTTTGCAAATCTGCTTCGATATAATTTCCTTGAAATGAAATCCGCTTAAACACCTCTGCAGGATGCTCTTTACTTTTTCCGTTCATATACGCATCACGCATAAAGCTGTCAAAATGGTCCGCACTCAAATACGGTGTCTGGTGCGATAATGGCGAATTGTCGTTTAATAAAGCAATGACACGATCTGCTGAAAATCCATACTTGTCTAATATTGATGCAACTTCTATCTCCTTGATATACTGCTCTGTTAGTTGATGGTGATTAAAGCTAAGCGTTTTCTCGACAGCATGTGAAAATGGAAGATGGCCTATATCATGTAACAAAGCTGCAATCCGAAGTTCTTCTTCATCCGGAAAGAAAGTAGCAATCACAGTAAACACACCGATGGTATGCTCAAAACGTGAATGCTTCACAGTCGTAATAAATGAACCTGTGCCATAGTGCGATAAATGCTTTAATCGTCTTAGTGTTTTTGTATGTAATAGTTCGAATTCCCACGGAAAAATCTTCACTTTCGTTTGATACAAAGGCTCGAAAAACTCTTTCGGATCATTAAAAATATACACAAGAATCCCCCTTCAAAATATAAAATGAGCCAGAATCATATCTCATATAGATACGAAACCGGCTCATTCGAATGAGAGTGACTAGGGTCACGATTTATCAGTTCGCAGAAAGTTATAAATGTAGTTTAATTATACGAAAACTCCTGCTATAGTCAATAATTTTAAATTACTTTTAATATTTCACTCGGCTCATAAACCATAAAGTCAGGCTGCTCTGCCTGCACCACCTCAAAAGAATCAAAACCCCAACCGACCCAAATAATCTTCACACCAGATTTTTTGCAGGCTACTATATCACGATGCTCATCACCAACATAAATAACCTCAGAAGCCTGTAGATTATTGTCTTTTAAAAATTTATTAATGAGCTTGTCTTTTCCGAAAAGACTACTTGAGCAAATAACATTGGATACACTTTTTATCTGATTGCGTTCTAAATACGCTTCTATATTGTCTTGTGAATTGGATGATATAATTGTAGTTTGATATCCAGTCCTCTCCAATTCATGTAAAAGCTCCTTGATGCCATCAAATAATTTAATTTCATGGATTGATTCTTTAAACAATTTATATATTTCTGGGATCACAAAAGGCAACTTATACATTGGAAAATTATAAAGCTTACTTCGCTCTTTCATTGACAGCTTATTTAAATTCTCAAGATCTTCCGGGTTCACCTCTTTGAAACGGTGCTTTTTAGCTAACGTGTTCCAACTCGATATAAATGTCATTTTGGAATCTACAAGTGTTCCATCAAAATCAAATATTACATGCTTAACCAATTTGCTTCACTCGTGATCAAAACGCTATTATATGTTTTATCATTTTTACTTATACAAGATTTACAGTCTAAAGGCCAACTTAATTATTAATCAATTCTCCAAAATACTAGTTGGTCATCCGGTTCGGATGGACTGCCTCTTCCATCGGTATTGTTCGTAATAAAGTAGATGCCATTTTCAGTTGCCATCACATCACGAATACGACCATAACCATCATTTACAATTTCCGCCGTTTCGGTTTCAGGGTTGAATTTGCGGATAGCTTCCCCGCGCAAGCTTGCAAAGTAAAAATTGTTATCGTAAAAGGTTAGTCCTGATGGTGCCCACGTCGTTTCACCCGAATGAATGATTGGAGATACCATTCCATCTGCTTGTTCATCCCCTTGGATCACTGGCCAACCGTAATTATTGCCTGCTTCAATCAAGTTAATTTCATCATGTGCCTGGTTACCATGCTCAGATGCATATAAATTGCCTTGACTGTCCCACGCAAGTCCCTGTGGATTGCGGTGTCCGACTGAATACACATAAGAGTCAGGAAATGGATTATCGTCTGGAATTGTTCCATCCATATTCATTCTTAAAATCTTCCCTGCTAAACTGTCCTTATCTTGAGCCAATTGCGGTTTTGTCGCATCACCAGTTGTCACGTATAATTTGTCGTCCGGTCCAATTTCAATTCTGCCGCCTTGGTGATACTGTCCACCCGGAATAAAATCAAGTAACGTACCCGTTTCTACCCAGCGGTCATCTTGTTCTTGAATCGTAGCAATTCGCTGGAAAACTTCACCATTATCTACATATGAATAATAGGCAATAGCTTGACTAGTCTCATCAAAATCTGGTGAAAACGCTAGTCCAAGTAAGCCTGCCTCTGCTTGCTCTGCTAACGGCTGGTCTAGTTCTACCATCTTGCGCACAGCGTTGCCATCTGCAATCCTTGTAATCGATCCGGTCCGTTCACTTATATAAATAACTTCATCCATTAGTTCAATTTCCCAAGGTACACTAAGATTGGTTGCGATCACCTCAAATTCACTATTACCATTACTCGGATTCGTGTCCTCTCCTGTATTTTCCGTTTCTGGATTAATTACTGTATTGGGATCATTTTCTGATTGGTTATTACTTGAACAGCCAATCAGCACACACACCATCAATAGTGACACGTATTTGCGGATAAGCAATCACTCCTAAAAATAGTACTTATTATCTTAATTCTTCGTTTATTCGAGCATGCCTGCAACTTGTTTTTGATGAATAAAAATCATAATCGTCCATAACCTATATGCAGACTAGGAGGTGGGATAATGGGTAACCAAAAGAATAAAACATCAGAAAACATCAAAGACACTGCAGGTGCTGCTTTTCACGCTGCTCATAGTGCCTTAGAGACAACAGAGAATGCTGCCATGAGTGCTGTTGATGCAACTGCTAACGCTGTAAAGAATGCAACAAAAAATAAAAATAAGAATAAATAAAAAGTATAAACGCCATGCATTTGGCGTTTTTTAATTGTTTCTTATCGCTTCATCAGGGTAGACAGGTATTGACACTCCCATAGCTAAAGCAATGGGATTCTAAAATGCTATCGCGTTCGCAGTCCGTTTCTGGTTTGAACTAG
>NZ_JBJGXI010000018.1:0-88921 GCF_045635475.1 Radiobacillus sp. PE A8.2
ATGCAACTAACCACACCAACAAAAGAAACGTGAGGGGAGGGTTTAAATCAGTGCAAGACCGACAAAAGGAAAAAGCAATAAATAATTTAAGATCGGTAAAGGGAACACTTGCTATTGAAAATCTAGCCTTAACAGATGAAGAAGAAAAGCTCATCATTGCTAATGCACTTGGACAAATTTCTGACGAAGAATTCGATAAGAAAGTGATGGAATTAATTGATCATGAATAACTATTTTTCTCCTGATGATCCATATTGTTATCAAGGCACAAATATACTGATTAATAAAAAGAATATTCGTGAGCAATCTATGTTAGATAAATTAGAAAGAATCTATTCTGCCAAAAGATTATTACAGCTAAGTAACAAACCGATTGTAGGTTTATTTGACCTTGCTCATCTACAAAAAATTCATCACTTCATCTTTCAAGACATCTATAATTTCGCAGGTGAGATACGCACTGTCAATATTGGAAAAGGACTCCAATTCTGTGAAGCTTCAAATATTATTCCATACTTTTATGACGAAATCTCCATAAAATTAAAAGACGGAAACTACCTAAGTGATTTAAACCGCGAACAATTTTCAAAACGTGCTGGTCATTTTTTGGGTGAAATTAACGCAGTTCACCCCTTTCGAGAAGGTAACGGAAGAAGTCAACGAGAATTCATACGTACACTAGCCTATAAAAATGGATTTATGCTTGATTGGAGTAGAGTGTCGGCAGAAGCAATGATCCATGCCTCTATTGAGTCGCTTGTTCGATCTTCTGATTTACTTATTCCCTTAATTCAGAAAGCAATCCTCAACGATATGCCAAACAAAAGATTAATAGAAAAATATAATTCGCACATGTAAAAGTTATTTTTTTGTTGAACAAAGGGACAGGAACCTTGTTCAACTTTAGAGTATGCGATACCAGCGAGTTAAGAAAATTTAGAACAGTAAACATGTCCCCCCGTTGTTTTTTCAGTGCCTGTCACTTCCCGAACTATGACAATATTTGTCGATGTATTATGCACTAGTTAACTGGTACTGCATTCGGAATACATGACATAATACGACAAAGTACGGGTAGTGACACTTCTAATATAGAAATTGGGTTTGTATGCGATCATCCATACATTAAACCGCGTTCCCTAATGCTACTAATTTTAATCCGTGTCAGAAATTTCAGCATAATACGCTGCTTTCGAGGGCTGTGTGTTAAACATAAATAATATAATCGTAACTGAAAACATCATTAGGCTTCCTAATACAACGACGAAGCGAATAGACAACAATTCGGCCATCATTCCGAAAATTATAGTCCCAACAATGATGAAAAAGGCTTCGATGAAACCGTAAATACTGCCAACCCGCCCCATTACACTGGCCGGAACATTATTTTGGTAGAATGTATCAAATCCTGTGTTCATAAAAGCCATCGAAAACGATAAAACAAAAAATCCAATTGCAGCGGTTAAAAAATATCCCGATAAGGCATAAATGATATAACCGATTGAAATCATTAAGGACCCAAGACCAATCAGCCAGGAGGTGGCTACTTTTTTTACAATTATTATGTTTACTAATGAGCCGACAATGATTCCAACACCTGCAATACTTACTAGGAGTCCATAATCTCTCTCTGTTAAAGACAGCACTTCTGTAGAAAATGCTGCTTCTAGTGAATCTATAGCAGTTGCCAAGACCATTACCCCACTGAATAGTAAGTAAATGACCATAACGTACACGTGTTTACGACTAAAATCAGCAACTAATAGCCAATCATGTTTCAATACCTTCAAGCTTATTTTTTCATCTTTCGTTTCTATAAAATCATCTTTTTCAATATTGGGCATCAATATTGTGAGTAGTGCTGATACAAATAGCGCTACCGCATTCACGTAGATCGCGAAATTAGGGGTGCCAATCATAAACAACATTCCTGCAATAGCAGGCCCTATAACAAATGCTCCAGAATCAATTAAGCTTCGGAGAGAATTGAATCGTTTTCGTTTATGATAGGGAATTAACTTTGTGATATAAGCCATTGACGTTGGCTCATACATGGAACTAGCTATATTAATTATGAAAACAATACCGTATATTACCCAAAGTGAAGATAGGGAAGGCAGTACGGCAATAAACACCGCTTGGAATAGAGCAAGCCAAACCATCAGATGCTTTTTATTAAATCGGTCAATGATACTACCTGACCAAAAGTTAGTTAACAATGTAGATGAAGCTCGAAGTATATATAAACCCGAGACAGCAATTACCCCCATCATATCAAGTACGATCAAATTTAAAGCTATAAAATATACCCATCCGCCTATACTTGAAACACCAATACTGGACAATAAAATGGAAGGATACTTCCACGACCCTAAAAACTTTTTAACACGCATTTTTATTTCCACCCCTTCGGAATCTAATATCGGAAAATAAAAAAACTCACCCCCAAGACCTTTGTCTTGAGGACGAGTTATTGCGCGCCGTGTTGCCACCCCAGTTTGGTAATATGTCACCATATTACCCTCATTAGGTACGGTATGAATTCCATACGTATACCCTAGCTCTATAACAGGAGCTCCTGTCACACTATCACCTAGATGGATCCAATGTGCTGCTCGGAGGTTTGCTTCCAACCATTAATTCTTACTCCTTTCCACCAACTGGAGCTCTCTTTTAAGAATTGCCGATTATACTCTTCTCTTCATAGCATTTAAATTAATTGTGGATAATAATACCAAATATTTGAGTAGAAAGAAAGAACTTTTTTAATAACTGTTGAAGATGGTCTTAACCTAAACGGATCTGCCAATATTAAAACATCGATTAAGACTATGCCGCTAAAGGGGTTTTACTTTTATAAACTTTGAAACACGGGGGCAGGTTTCTTGTCCCACTACTGGGAATTTTTTCTCACTCCACAGATGGAGCTTGCACAGTAAACATGACCCCCTGTTCTTCTATATCTTCCTTACAGTATATGACAACCTTTAATTATACATTTAAGTCTAAGCTATTGTTTCTTTGACCTCTTAGAAATTCTAATTAGATGTCCTTTTTTATTTGACGAATTTCACCAGGATTAAGCTTTGTTACCTTGCATATTACTTGTTCAGATAACCCTTCTTTTAACATTTCCAACGCAATATTCCTTGTTGCTTCTCGTTTGCCTTGCTTTTCACCTTCCTGTATTCCTTCTTGTCTCCCTTCCTGTATTCCTTGCTGTCTCCCTTCTCGTAACCCTTTATCCCTCCAAGAATTTGGTAATTGTAAAATCGGTTCTCCTTCTTGCGGACTGAGTTCTTTAATCTCCTTCATTAACTGCTCCTCCTCCTTTTCGTTTAGAGATAAGTAAGACTCAAAAAAGCCATTAATCAATTCCGACTTTGCTGGATTTATTTCTAACTTAACGATCATGCGCAAAAATTCTTTCTTAACCTGGACTCTTTCCTTCTCCGTATACCCCATCTTGCTTAAAAGGGCTGCAGCGACAGGATTATTATACTCGATATAGTTTCGCCAATTTATTTTCCTTAATTCTACCATGAGATATTTAAAGGTCAAAACATGAAAAAAAGGAAACTCCATCGTGTATGTGTCCTGTTCATTCCGGTAGTCATCATAACTAAAGATGGCAATTGGCAATATTGGTTTCCTGTACTTATTATAAAGCAGACTGAAATAGAGATACATCCGTTCATGAAAATTTGCTTGGGGATAGCTCTGTGGTTCGACATGTATGATGAGTATCGTATCAGTGCCTTTTAACTTCACTTGCAATACGATATCAGCTCTTCTGCTTTCCCCTTCAATAAGGTCTGTAAATATCTCTTCTGGCAAAGGCTTTACTGATGAAAAATCGATGTGGCTATGGATTTCAGGGAAGAACGCTTCTAAAAATTCTGCGAAAAAAGTATGGATAAGTTGTTTAAATAATTGATCGTGGTGAATGTACTTGCTGGATTCTTCTCGAACTAGCAATGAAATTGACATAATCACACATCCCGAACATTATTATGAGGACTTTCGAAGGAGTTTATCTAGTATCTATTATAATATAGAATTCAAATAAGAACAAGTGTTCTGTTTAAAAAATTCCAAAGTCATAATTGTTAAACGCGGGGGCAGGTTTCTTGTGCCACTACCCGGAAATTAATTTCTCACTCTACAGAGAGAACTGGCACGGTAAACCTGACCCCCTGTTCCCCCTTCAATTTGATTTAATAGATATAGTTTTTGGCATTCGGTCAAATCGAATACCACTTACAAGTAACAATCCTCCAATAAATACTACGCTTGCTGCACTAATCAAAGCTGAATTAAAACTTTGCGTATAAGATGATAGGATTCCAGCGATTGTTGGACCAATCATTTGACCAGCAGCATAAGTGGCAGTTAGATACCCAATAATTCGACTGCTATTTGATGGACTCATTTGGCGCGCTAATGTTGTAGCGAGTGTAGTAATCCCCATAAACGTAGCTCCAAATAATAAAGCACTTATAATAAAACTAGCTTGGGTTAACCAGAAGACTGGAAGTGCAATACCAATGGATTGAAGAATCATCGAAAATAATAAAGTTCTTACAAACCCCGATTTTTTTGCCAGGGTTGACCATATGATACAGGATGGAATCGCACCTAGTCCCACAACCATCCAAACAAAAGAAGGGTCAATGCTAAAGGTTGGGCTTTTTTCAGCAATCGAAACAATAAATGTGCCTGTAACAATGTAACCTAACCCTTCTAGTCCATAAGCGGTAATTAACCAAGGAAGCCATTTGAGTGGGGGGACTTGTGTATTAATTTGTTGTTCATCCTTTTTTACATTCGAGTTTGGGGAATCTTTAAGGCAAAACCATACGAAGATAGTAAGGATAATGCTTACTATTGCAAGTCCTCCCCATACACCTTCCCACTCAAATAAATTATTTAAACCAGGAATAAGAAGCGTTGAAAAAAAGATACCAAACCCTACCCCAGAATAAAATAAGCCTGACCAACTAGTTTTACCTGCAACAGCTAGCCGATCTAGTACAATACTGGAAGCCAATACAAAAATGAACGCACTTACTACTCCTGAAACAAAGCGAACGATAAGCATGAGTAGGTAGAAGTGAGTAAGTCCCATCATCCAGGTAGTCAAAATACTTACTATGAGACTTAACCTTAAATAAAGGATTTTATGCTTTTTCAAAGGAAGTACACCTGCCAAAATAGCCCCAACAAAATACCCTGCGTAATTACTTGATGCAAGATAGCCCGCCTCTGCATTAGTAAAGGAAAGAGCATCTTGCATTAGTGGTAGAATCGGTGTATAAGCAAATCTTCCAATTCCCATCGCAATCATTAATGAAAAAATTCCACCAATTAAAAAAAGAAAAGGACGTTTATTCAATTTTCCACCTCCTAGTATCAATTCCATTTCATCTTAACTGTTTTTTGCTATATGGTATAATACTAAAAAACGATATGTAGCTATCAATTATTTAGATAGCAAAAGAAAGTGAAAGGTGGATGTCCGTGAGTATGGATATACAAGCATTAAAGTTTTTTCGAGCCGTCGCAGAGTTAGGAAGCATCTCAAAAGCAGCCAAAGAACTAAATTATGCACAATCAAATCTTACGGCTAAAATTCAGCAATTGGAGACAGATCTTCAAACAACACTTTTCTATCGCCATAATCGAGGAACCTCTTTAACGGACAAAGGGAAAGTTTTACTATCATATACGGATGAAATATTTAACCTTTTTGATGAGGTGAGAAACGTTATGAATGACGAGCAAACACCAAAAGGTCCTTTAGTTATAGGTTCGATGGAAACGACTGCTGCCATTCGTTTGCCAGCATTGCTTTCCAAGTTCCACCGTGAATATCCTGCTGTTGACCTTTCTCTTAAAACAGGTCCAACTGAGCAAAATGTCCAAGGTGTTCTACAATATGAATTGGATGGAGCTTTTGTTGCTGGACCTATTGAACATCCAGATCTAACATATAAAAAGTTTGTAGAAGAAGAATTAGTGCTGATAACGGATGCTATACATCAACCTTCGTCTACTATAAAAGAATTACAAAATCGAACGATATTAGTCTTTCGTAAGGGGTGTTCATATAGGGCAAGATTTGAAGAATGGATACATCATGAAGGAGTAATGCCAGAAAAAATAATGGAATTTGGAACACTGGATGGAATTATAGGATGTGTATCAGCAGGTTTAGGTATAAGTTTACTTCCTCGAAGTGTTGTAGAGAAACATGTGAAAGAGGGACTTCTGATCCAACACTCTATTCCAAATCAATTTGGAAAAGTCAAAACACTCTTCGTTTATCGTAATGATAAATATATGTCTTCCTCACTAAGAGAGTTTATAGAAATGTTAAGTAAGGAAAGGGATTTAGTTATTAGCTAGGTTGATTTGTTTTTGTACATCCAGAAAAGTTTGTGAATAATTACACATTAATTAATTGGTTGCTTTTTTTCAACAACTTCAATATCTAGAAGAGCAAAATGGAACGCGGGGTCAGCTTTCTTGTCCCACTACCGGGAAATTATTTCTCACTACACAGATGGAATTGGCACAGTAAACCTGACCCCCTGTTCCCCTTTGCAATCACTGTTTGTCTTTGCAGTAGTGTCACTGCTCACATTCAACGATAGCTCTAGATCGTTGTAGTTCCTTTAGTAGAAAACCACGGTAGATTATCTTAGAGCTCTTTCACTAATTATCGATCAATAGGATCAATATGCTTTTAACGATTCGAGTTCTATTTGATTTTTATAAATTTCGGTTTCTGTATACCGTTCATCAGTGTATTTAATACCTTGGTAATAAAGTATTTCATCATCTATATGCATATCTGAAATTTGAATATTCTCGTCATAATTTGTGATTGCTACTTTCTCTTTGCTATTTATATTTACAATAAAAATATTACCACCGACAGCCACTGTTCCGACACCATAACCAATGATCACCAAAATATATTCATCATCATACCAAATAACGTTTTTTGGTATATAGTGATTTTCAGGAACAACCAATTCTTCTTGGACTCCAGAATTTAGGTCTACAAGATACAAGTTCCCCCACGCTTCCCATTCTAATGGGGAAATATATACTGCTTTTGTTTTATTAGGTGATTTAATTGGTTCTGAAGGCGATTCACTAGCTAATATATCAACTTTTCCATTTGGGAAAATCAACTCTACCTCTTCAGATTTCGAATTATAACGAATATCAAACATTCCCACCAATATCATCCCTTTCTTTTAGCTTTCCAGAATATAAAACGTCTATTAACTCAGGACTTGAATATAATATTTCTTCTATTTCTGCTAATATTATTATTCGACATTTAGTCTTTGTTTTATCTAAATATATTTCTGCACTTTGATATATAGTATCCATTTGGTTAGATGTAGGATTAAAGGAAAGAACTAATATCCAAAAGTCCGGTTTATGGCTTGCGGCTTTAAGCATATCGTTAGTGATTTCCGTTAAACTAGGCATTTTTTTACGTTTCTTACATTGGAAAACCCATTTTCTTTCATACCCTAAATTATAAGGGAGTGTTTCATATGTAAATGCAACAATATCCCTTCCTTTGTCGCTTCCACCCTCACCATGCCACTCCCGATTAGTATAACCAGCTTTCCCCAAAGCATGGAACATAAACGCTTCGAAGTTTGTTCCACTTACTTCTACTCATTTTACCATATAAGACGGCTCCCCTTTTCTTGTCCCTTTTATTTGATAGCTAGAATATTTACTTTCTTTCCGCAACTCCATTTGTTATATTTTAACATATTAGTACTTAAAAAAATTTACTAATGTCATAGCTGGAGGTGTAGGTGTTGAAAAAATCAATTGACGTCGTCGCAGCAATTATCGAAAACAAAAACAACGAAATCCTATGTGCACTACGTTCGCCACAAATGTCGATGCCGAACTTATGGGAGTTTCCTGGTGGAAAAGTAGAGCAGGGTGAGGATCTTTACACTGCGATAGAAAGAGAGATTTCGGAAGAGTTGGATTGTAAAATAGAAGCTATAGCCGTATTCAATGAACATACGCATGAATATGAATCGGCGTTCGTGCATCTGATCGCAATAAAGTGTCGAATTGTGGAAGGTAATCCTGTTCCAAGAGAGCATTCTGAGCTTGTATGGTTAAAGAGAGAAAACTTAGCCTCACTAAAATGGGCGCCTGCTGACGTTCCTGCAGTTGAGGAACTCATTAAAGAAAAGTAGCCCTCTCAGAAACGCGGGGTCAGGTTTCTTGTGCCACTACCGGAAATTATTTCTCACTTCCCAGATGGAACTGGCACAGTAAACCTGACCTTCTGTCCTGTCTTTTAAATCTATTTACCACAGAGTACATCGATACATTTTTGTATGATTATCAGCTGAAATGGATTATTAAGACAAAGGGTGTTTTCATTTGGTGATTATGAATGAATCTTATCAAATAAATCTTTACTATAATCTTTTATATCAGAAACATTCAATATTTTATATTTATTTTTTATCTCGGAAAAGTATATCTCAATTATCTCTTTGGAAATCACTCGATTAGAGTGTTCATCATCATTTAACTCCCTTCTAGTGTCTCTCCATGGTGTTTCAATATGAGTCATTTTTTCTAATACCTTTCCACTATAACACCCAAAATTTTTTACTATATTATCTAATAACTCTTTTTCAAAATCATGTAAATCATTAAAATTATATTGCCTAAATTCTTCTTCGATAGGATTAAAACCAAAAGATTTATATCGATTATAGACCTCCCTATATACTGGTCCATGTACCCATGCTTCACAATTATCATTAAACAAAAATTGACCGTTAATTATTTTATTAAAACCCTGAGAAAAATATAGAAGTTTTTGTAATGCTAAAGGTGTGATTTCTTCACTTCTAAACAAGAGATATTGAACTATACTATCTATCTTATCTTTACCTATTGCGTGGCTATCTTCTTCTAATCTCCTTACAGCTTCTTTGCAATTTTTGTATGCAATATCACTGACCTTTTCTTTATTGTTTTCTAATAATTCATTCATAAATAGAGGATCCTTTAAAACTCTTTTAAGAATTTGGGAATATTGTTTTGTTGGAGTATCACCATTTAAGTATCTCGTGATAGTACCCTCTCCCCATCCAAGCGCTAAAGAAAAGGGCCTCTTTCCCATACGATACATATCAACAGCCATTTCAACCTCTGAAATAGTTGAGAGATTATTTATCTCCCTATAGACTGCATCAATCTGCTTCAAATTTAAATCATGTATATGGGGCTCATAAATAGGAGAGCCACACTCTTTACAGAATGCTTCAACCCCCATATATTTTATTTCTCTTCCCTTTATTACTTTAGTTTTTTCAATATCTTTTTTTACAAATTCAACTTCATCACGACAGACTTCACAAAAAGGTAACATAAAAACAAACCTCCTTATTTATTTAAGGAAATCACTTAAAGCAATAGGTGATCTCCTTGTTTCTTTTATGGAAGGAAATAACAACTAATCGTTTATTTCCTCCCCTTGTTTCCATCAAATTAGACTTAATGTAAATATCTATATTTTCCAGTTCTCCACGATTATCTAAATCAAAAGCCCTACAAAAAACATATAGTTTCTCATGAGCAAACATTTCTTTTTCGTTATCAACTACATAACAAAAGTCCAAAACCTCAAGACTCAATAGGATTTCTTTGGCCTTTTGGTCACTTATGTTATAGTCTTCCATAAAATCAATGTTTTCCTGTCTATTCCCATTTCTAGATATAGTATGTCTACCCTGTCGAGTCAAGTCTTTAAAGTCATTTAGATATACCTCAATTTCTTTTTCTGTAAAATCAGTGTACTTCAATGACTACCGCACCCTCTCACCTCTTATTAACTATATTATACAATAATTACAAAAATGATACTATAAAATTGTATTAATTGATACATTTTTTAAAAAGTTTGAAACGCGAAGTCAGGTTTCTTGTCCAACTACCTGGAAATCATTTCTCACTTCACAGATGGAACTGGCACAGTAAACCTGACCCCCTGTTCCTCTTAACAATCCCGGAGACAGGCTGATCTCCTTGATAAACAATCGTATTTACAGGATTCAATATTTTAGGATTTTTCAAGTGAGTTACATTAGGGTAATTGTAACTGTAAAATTTGCCAGCATTGCTGTACTTAATGTCCCACTTACTTGTATTCGGATTATATTTAAACCAGTCAATTTCTGCTGTTTTGTCCTCACCTCTAACTAGGATAAGGTTTTGGGTTATGTTCAAGGTAAGTCACCTCTTGAATTCTGTCTTAGATTAACATAGTATAGCTTTCTTTCCATGATTCCATTTGTTATATTTTAACATACTAGTAATTAAAAAAATTTGCTAATGTCATAGCTGGAGGTGTAGTTGTTGAAAAAATCAATTGACGTTGTCGCAGCAATCATCGAAAACAAAAACAACGAAATCCTATGCGCACTGCGATCGCCACAAATGTCGATGCCGAACTTATGGGAGTTTCCTGGTGGAAAAGTAGAGCAGGGTGAGGACTTTTACACTGCGATAGAAAGAGAGATTTCGGAAGAGTTGGATTGTAAAATAGAAGCTACAGCTGTATTCAATGAACACACGCATGAATACGAATCGGCGTTCGTGCATCTGATCGCAATAAAGTGTCGAATTGTCGAAGGTAATCCTGTGCCAAGAGAGCATTCTGAGCTTTTATGGTTAAAGAGAGAAAAATTAGCATCACTAAAATGGGCGCCTGCTGACGTTCCTGCAGTTGAGGAACTCATTAAAGAAAAGTAGCCCTCTCAGAAACGCGGGGTCAGGTTTCTTGTGCCACTACCGGAAATTATTTCTCACTTCCCAGATGGAACTGGCACAGTAAACTGACCCCCTGTTCCATGAATGAAATACACATACTAGATACTTTCGAAATAAATTTTGATTAATTTATTTGCTGTATCACTTAATAGCTCCGGACGTGTACTTGATCCTTTAAAACTTGTTTCTAAATAAGAATCCTTTAATACAGTTTCAATTATTTTGTATATTTGATTAACTGTTTCATCATTGTTTGTATCTATACTTTTATCAAACAATTCATTTAAAAAGGCTGCCAGAATCATTAGAATGGGGATTTGCACTTTATAATTCCTACTTTCGACACCATAAAGTTCTTTAGATAATGGATATGTAATATTATATTGTTTATACAGTTTCAAAAAAAACTTATTTGCCTTATTTAAAATATCTTCTAATTTTTCTACGTATGCAGTTTGTTGTTTCTCCAGTGTTGCCAATTTCATGAATTCCTCAGCATATTCTGGAGATGTTTCAAATTCTTTATTCAATCCTTTATCTAGAATATAAAGCATAGTTTGAATATTCTCGTGGGCAGTTTTATCAGAAAATCTTTTTTTGGTTATATTATATATATCTCTAAAAGTCTTATCTTCATCTTTATAATAGGAATCTATTTCAGCATTAAGCCACTCATTTATTTCGCTACGATAAACAGCATGTCTAATTTCTTGTCTGCTTAAAGGATGAGAACCAGTGTTATATCTTTTAAAGATCTCTAACTCTAAATCCGGATTATTTTGAACATGTATATTCTCAAAAGTTAGACTACATTGGTGTAATAATTCAGCTTGTATTTCAATTGGTAGACCACTAAAACGTTTGTCATTATACTCCTCTAACTTATCCAGTCCTTTTAATGCAAACTCATTATTAACAAATCTGTAGACTGCTCTTAATCTATGTTGTCCATCAATTACATTTGACATATATGGGATTTTAGTTGTATCAGAAGACAAGTAAATAATTGGAATAGGAATCCCAATTAGCAGTGATTCTATCAATAAACTTTCATCATTAACCGAGAATTTATATTCTCTTTGATATTCTGGATCTAATCTAATTCCTCCTTCTCCCTTTAACCCTTTGTTTATTTCATTTACTAAGTCATATATAGATTTAGAACTTGCAGTAGAATCTACTTTCCACCTTGTATCCATATAATCCCTCCTTTACTGTTGATAATCGAATATAAGATCATTTGCAATGCTCGATAATTCTGGATAAATACTAGTCTTATTTATACCTAGATTAAATAATTCCTTTTTAATCTCTTGCACGTAATCATATTGTATATCTATTTTAACAAGAAACTTTTCTGATTCGGTAAATTCCTCTAAAGCTACTGCATTAGATGGAAATAAAGTAAATAATCCTTTTTGTGCTTCTATCCTTGCATTATTTAATGGTCCACTTAATGCTAAGTGGTGAATTATTTCATCTAATCTTGTACCAACTTTATAATTTGTATCTATACAATTGTTTAATGTTGGATCATTTTCCATTAAATTAGGAACATCAACTCTTGCACCAAGAAATCTTCCTTGCAAATTGAGTTCAATAGGGTTTAAACACCAAACTACTGGGTGTTTTTCTTCTCTATAATCTTCTTGAGAATTTTCAACAGAAAAATATAAAGCTACCAAAGCACTTGATGTCCAATCTAATAATCTAGTAGGAACACCATAATGTTGAGCCACAAACAACCACTCAATTTCTTTTGAAGGAATTCTGCTGAGAAATGGAATTGAACGGGCTCTAAAACTTGATTGAAAATTTTTATCACAATTTGGACCATAAATATCATTTCCATCAGCATTTTTTCTTAATAGTGATGGTAAGAGTGTATATCGATTTTCATTATGGCCTCTGAAGAACGTAAAACCTTCTTTAGAAAATTTACCGACTTCAGCTATGAAATCAGGTATATTTGAAACGCTTACTTCTTCCATAGGTTTATTACTCCTTTCAGAAAAAATATAGTCTAAACGAACAACTCCAGATTAATTAATGATGTTTTCAAAAGTTTCGCTTATATAACTTTGTATCATTATACTACAAGCTAACTATGATGTAAGAGTAAAATTACTATCTGAAGATGATATATAAATCCATTATATCTTTAAACAAGAAAATAGATCGCCTTTATTCTGTGCAGAAAATAAAGGCGATCTGTTTATTTTTGTGGTAACTCTATCTTATTATCTCTACTGGTCTTCAATTCCCGTAGCGCAATCTTCCATTTAGAATCTACAGATTCATATTCTATTCCGGCAAAAGTCTTAAGAATTGCTTCAAAGATCACCTTAGCCCCTTGTGTCGGAACAGCCATTCCTATTTGCTTCCTCACTTGTTCCTTTGGACCAATGAATTCGTAATCATCAGGAAACGTTTGTAGTCTTGCTCTTTCTCTATTTGTCAGAGCCCTTGTCTCTTCATAATGATACATATGAGTACCACCACCACCACTCCCTGTTACTGTGTAAGATGGCAAATCAGGATGAAGTCTCTTATATATCTGGCTAAGTCTAGCACCTTTTACATTTAGCCTTAAGTGTTCAGGAATTTCCTCTGACCAAGCATTTTCGCCTGGGCGGATGTATTTTAGCATTTCTTTCACCTTAGAGGTATGTCTAGTTTTTTCATTATTACTTGAATCTTCTGGGATCTCCATAAATGCTTCTCTAACACTCATAAAAGGTTTTTCTATACCATCATGAGTTGGTTTTGGAACTTTAAATTCCAATCCCATGTCATTTCTAATTCCTACAATTATTATACGGTGTCTTTTTTGAGGGACTCCATATTCATGGAACTTGTACAAATGTGGTGTTAACACATAGCCCTCATTTTCTAGATCATCTAATATCTTTAAAAATGCTTCTCCACCATTTGCACTCTCGAGACCTCCAACATTTTCTGCTACAAACCATTTTGGTTGGTGGACCCGTAACACTTTAACGCCAAATGTATATAGTGGACCATATTCTCCATTAAAGCCCTTATGTTCCCCTACCACACTAAAATCATTGCAGGGAAAGCCAAATGAAAAACCATCTATTGGATCTAATGACTCAATGTCCAATTCTCTTACATCTTCCTCTATCACTGACTCTGGTTTATCTGGACAGAGGTTATGACGATATGTCTCACATGCCCATTTATCAATGTCGTTTGCCCATTGATGTTCAATTTTGTATACTTCACCTGAAGGACTAGTTACTTCTGCTAACTTAGCTCCTAATGAAAGGCCACCTGGCCCACAAAAGAGTTCCCCTTTTCTAAAAATCATGTATAAACACTCCTAAGAGATTACTATGCGAAAAAACGACATATTTTTTATTATACATGAAAGTACTCGTGTTGTCCTACACTACTATTTACATCGATTTATTAATTGATATAATCAGATCTTCCAATCTCTCTATTCATTTGAAACAAATCTTTTAATTGCCTATGATCCCAATTATTTTGACTATATTCTCTAGCAAGCTTAATTATATTATTTACAGTTATGCCAGACCCATTGATACCGGATTCCTTTGCAAGGTCTTTAACTTGCTTATCAAATGTACTACTGAATCCAGCTGCAATATACATAAAAAATTGTAAATTATCGCATTCTTCTTGATAAGTTGGTATATAATTATATATCATACGATTTTTATGGTCATTTGAAATAGAATAACTTGCATATGCCTTAGTATCAATTATCCCTCCATATTGACTGGACAAAACCAGGACATCTGGATGCTTTCCTTTGTCTCCTACATGCTCACTTTTAAAACCAAACGCCTTATTAAAAAGTTCCACCGTTGCTATTTCAAACTCTCTTGCTTTTTCTCTACCTTTTAATGCCATATCATAATAGGATGCTTCAAAAGAATCAAGTGCTCCATTCACAAATGAAGCCAATTCCTCTTCAATTAAACTATGAGTTATACCTGTTGAATAATATATCTTCTCTATTACAGGAGTATCAATGGTAGTTATTGGTGACTGCGTTGCCATGCTCAAGAACTTTGCACGAACAATCTTTCTTGCAATACTATCAGCCGTAACAGCATAAGCATTATTTAAATCCCTCGTGTCTTTCCGATGCCATGGATCCAAACCATATCTTCTCTGAAAATATTCCTCGTCTTCATAACGCGGTAAAAGTTTTGAAGAGTCGTTAAGTAAATTTTCAATTTCAGATTCTTTACCAGGAATAATTACTAATTCCCTTTCAACCCTCGTAGCAAGTTGCGTATATTCAATCCAATTTATATATGTATTCGCTATATCCCTTAACATAGCTACCGTCCTATCAAATGACTGTACACCTGATTTTGATGGATAAAGTAAATTAAAATCTTTAGGCAAAATTGAATCTCCGCTTTCACGAAAAGAAATAATCCTTTCAACGATGTAATTAAAACATTTATCAGTTTCATCCTCCGCTTCTGTTATTACAATTTTAGCGAGTTCTTCTTCTGTTAAGTATCGAATTCTTTCATCAAGAAGTAGTTTTAAAATAAATCTAAAAGGCCTTATTCTAAAACGTCTATCTATATTTACACCTGAACGAATTGAATAAGAAGAAGGATATTGAAATTTTAAGACTTGGTTCTTTAGTATCTTTACTGGAGACTCGCCATTTATTATTGCTTCACCAGCTAGAGTTGTATGTACCTTGCCATCCTTATTGAAAAATAAACCGAGACTATATAACCAGGATGCATACGTTCTACCGCCACTACCACCTTGATCCCTTCTATCCCCTTTTCTCTTTAGACCTTGCTTTTCTAACTCATCTTCAAAATTAATATGTTTTCCTACTTGTCCCTTCCATTCTAAGTTCAGTGCATGTGCCATAAAAGCTGAAAAAACTTCTGGAACAGGGATTAGCTTTCTTTTTGGTCTTGATACAAACCAATAATTTTTCATGATATCAGCCCTTAGTAGTGTTATTATTAATAATCATTAAGATTTAAAGTGACTGTTTTCCAGTTATCTTTAAGAATAGGTTGTTGTCAATAAAAAAATCGCTTTTGAACTAATAGGTATAAAGAAATGACCTCATCATAATAAAGTGTATTAAATCTTCTCTATTTCAATGTCACTTCGACTAGTCCAAGTAATTCTTACAATATCTCCAATTTTTGCATGTACATGATCAAACCAATCACCAATCAATTGCAAATTACCACTACCTTGAAATTGCTTTGCATAAACATCACCCGCCGTAGTACTACCTGATGCTTTTAAAATAACATTTTTTAAATAACCGTCTTTTGAATTACAATTATAATTATAAATCGCCCCAGGATGATTACTATTATAGATACTCAGCCTTTTTGCCTCATATATTGGTATTTGCAAATAGCCTTCTCCATAAATAATTCCCCTAGAACTAGTATATCTATAGACTCCCCACTCTAAATGAGGTTGTTTTAAAGTTGTAATAAATGAATCGCCCGCTACTGGCATATTTTCCCCTCCATGGTATTCATCTAGTATTTCTCCTTGAATTTTTAGTTTCAATACTTCTTGACTGTCATAAAATATTAACATGCTGCCTTTGTTGACAATACTAAACCTGTTACTTTCTTTAATAAATAGAATTGTAGCTCCCACTACCCCTTCAACACCCCAATAACCTTCCCGTTAATCACTACATCACTTGGATTCATTTGAATTGGCTCATAATTAGGATTTTCTGAGATTAGTAGCACTGAATCGCCCATCAACATATATTTTTTCATGGTTGCTTCTTGGCCAATTAGTGCAATAACAATATCTCCGTTTGTTACCGCTTCCTGTTTATGAACTATTACCAGGTCTCCTATATCAATGCCAGCGCCAATCATACTATCCCCTTTTACTTTTAATGCAAAAGTGCTATTGGATTGAATTATCCATTCATCTGAAAGAAGGATACTTTCTTCAAAGTGCTCGATTGCCGTAGTTGGGATACCAGCTGCAACGTCACCAATAACCGGAATGCTTTTATCTACGTCTACATCTAATACTAAATTCGTTGTAGCATCTATGATTTCCACATTCGTTTCATCTTCTAAATCCTGTGCATATTGATAGGAACGTTGATGCCTTAAATCCATATAAGTACGTGACCGCTTTGTGTTAGGTTTAAACTGTGGTTGGCATGGTGGCACATCGCTAACCAGCTCTCCATTTCGATCAATAATCTTTACAGCTGCTCCATCTGTTACAATTCCATAACGAACATTCGTATCTGCAGCCATATATGTTTTTAATTGCTCTAATCCCGTACTAATTCCGCTAGCAAATGCTTTTACTTCCGCAAAAATATAGGGTATTCTTTTTCCGTTCATTTCGATTGTTATTGCTATATCAACATATCCACGCTTAGAAAACTGCTGGACAGGATATTCTAGTGTGATCAATTCAAGTGGATAACCGAATGTATGTACAATTTCTCGTAATAACCACTGTCTAACAACTTCCTCTTTTGCATTTAAATCAACAATCTGACCTGTTAATCGGTAGTCTTGAATTGGAATCGGCAGAAATGGTCTTAAAGAAGAATCCCTTGTCATTCTGACGTAACTATTATCTATTTCTCTAATAAAACAAGAAGGTCGATTTACGGAGGACATGTATAGCAATTCGTTTGCACGAGTCATACCTACATACATTAATTTCCGCTCTTCGGTAAGTGTTTCTTCATCATCCATACCTTGTGCATTATTCGGAATGACACCTTCATCTAAATTGATTAAAAAGATAACTTTAAATTCAAGTCCTTTTATCGAGTGCATCGTAATTAATTTGACTGTATCAGCTGCGAATTTTGGCTCATTGGTATTTAGCAACTCGCAAGGTATACCAGCACCTTCAAGACTGGTTGCTGTACTCTCTATTATTCTCTTTTCTCTAGCTACTAAGCATATATCACGATAACTATAATCATTATGCAGTGATGTGATTTCCTCTATTAAAAAGTCTAACTGTTGTTGCGTATTTACAAAATAACGGTAAATTGGGGCATGGCCATGACGATCAATTAAAGACGGCTTAACAAAATCAACATTCCCTCTTATTTGCTCATCTTGTTCAATTAACCCATAAGCTGCTTTTGAAATTTCTGTTGTTGTCCGATAATTTTTTGACAGTGTCCTAGACTTCCCAACCATGTCATATCCAATAGTGGTATACGGGCGCCCTTTACCAAGCCATGATTGTGGGTATATACTTTGAGTATTGTCTGCCACAAACATGATTGAAGAATAACTTTTATCTAAATAGATATGTTTCAAAAATTCCAATTGTACTTTAGAAAGATCTTGGCTCTCGTCAATAATAATATGGGTATATTTACGACTAGTAACTTCAGCAACCTCTAACAGTGCAAGCTGGTTCATGGTTTTAAAATCAATTTTACCTTGGTCTAGCAAGAACTTATCATATACTTCCATGAGCTCATAAATCACCGCTCTAGTATCAGAATTCTTAAGAAGTTTTTGAGGATTTCCTTGCCCTCCACTACCTCTACCAATCCGATCTATATTTTGATAGGTCTCTTGATCTGGAATATTACTTGCTTTAATCCAAGCAATCTCTTCTAGTAAAAAACTACTATTTTTTGGTGATAATACCTTAATATCAGGAAAGCGCTCTTTAACAGCATGAACAGCTTTTTGAATCGCCTGTCTCTCTTCAAACGGCTTCGATATATTATATTTAACCTTGTTTCTTGTTTGATATCTCATGAAAAACGAAAACATTAGCTTATCAATGTTTTGAATAACCACTTCACTGTTCGATCCAAACAAACTTTGCAAACTCTCTTCTTCATCCCTTAATTCTTTGTATTGATAGTCAATATACTTCAGTAAAGTTTTATTAAAGGTAACGAGCAATATTTTATCGTCATCCTCATGCGCATAGTGATTTTGTAAAAAAGCAATCCGTCGAATTGCAACCGTTGTCTTCCCTGATCCAGCAACACCTTTTATTAAACTATGACCACTAGGCTCCAACTCAATTATCTTTCGTTGCTCCACATTTAGTTTCATTCCGCTTCCCTCTCCTCTCAACGCACACCGGCACTGAAATGGCATGTTCTCTTGTATGATTAATAATTTGTATTGTAAAATTCTGATTTATATCTATTATACTAGAATTTTACCATTTTTCGACAGGAAATACAGATTTGTGTGGATTTTGTGGGTTTGAGTAGGTTATTGATCTGGGGGACACGTCAGGAAAAATGAAAAAAGACATTTAGCTCTTGCACTAATGTCTTTTTTGAAGGTCAAATAATTTGTGAATTGAGAAACTTAATACACTTAATAACTCATGATACGGTCTGCATGAAGAATATATGTGAGGTATATCATATTTAAATTATGAATATATTGCTATTGGAATTACTAATATAGCAGGAGTTGATATTTTGGAAACAATGTTTGGCACCTCTAATTGTTCGTCTAATCCTGTATTCATAGACTGAAAAAGACCATCTAGAGTTTTTTGCTGAAATAATTTAAATGCCGTATTTCTAAATAAGTTAATTTCATCCTGATCAGTATTAACAATCTTTACAACCTTACCGAAAACAGTATAATTACCATCAATTATTTCATTCGTATTTTTATGAATAAAATAATTGATATAAACTGGTAGAACTGCTTTTAATGATTGCGTTTCATTTATAGAACAAATCAAATCCATACTTTCGTTTTCGATTAAACTATTTCTCATACTTTTTACTTGCTTTAACATTTCTTGGTTCCCATCTCTTTTGCTACCTTTTTGAGTTGGTTGAAAAGTCATTGCTAAAACCATTATTTGTTCAATTGATTCTAAAAGCGAAATTAACGGGTTTTTTTCCAATTTACTATTAAATCTTACAAAACTTCCAGGTATTAAATTGTCCAGATTCTCTTTCACTTCGATATCGTTGATTAATTGATTCTCTTCTAGGTATGAATGTAATTTTGCGAATAAAGACGTTGGTGTGTGTATTTTCTCCTCACTTGAGCTCTTTTCCTCCGATGAATTCTTTTCTATCCCCATTGCTGCTTTAATTTTGGTTTTTATTCCATATAAACCAAATCCCGCTTCCCCGTCCATGCTACCATTAGTAGTTTTTCCATCAGTATTTGATACATTTAAATTTGTGACTTGTGAAAATCCATCTTCAATAACTGCCAATAGATCGAATACTACATTTTGATTTAAATAAGTAGTCATTGGAAATACACTATCTTTCGGTTCTTTATTCATCAAAATACCTCCTAATTCTTTTTGTTAGTTTAAATTACAGAACGTTTGTTCTATTTTATATTCATATTACATTTTTGTCAATTTTCAAATATTAATTTATATGAATTTATTTTTTAACAAATTATTACTTTAATAACATAAAATTCAATAATCTAATATTATAAATGGATGGAGGATAGGTGGTTTAAATTAGTGATATTTTTAGAGGATAAGCAACCAACACAGACTTAAGCTCCTTCGCTTTTCATAGCGTTCTTTTAGGGATGCGTTCTTTAAACTGTGTTCAATGTCAAAAAGCTTATTTCAGAAGTCTAATTCTTCTTTTGCTTTCGCAGAAGCGTTTCCTGTAGATTCAGGCAGTTCCTGGAGTGCCTCCACAAAATTGCGTCGATCATGCGACCAAAACCCCTCGAAATACTGACTGCGGCATTTGCGCTGTTGCGATTGGAGTTTTTATGTCTTTACGTTCGCAATGGCGACAACTATACAGGAGGCGAACTTGCTCAACCACCCTCACCTGCGCTGAGATAACTTTTCACCATGATCTATTAGTTATGAAAGCAAAGACCCAGCCCTGAATCTCGATGTACAGACTTGAAATTTTTTCTAATTAACCTCAAGAACAGTAGTAATACTGCACCAATACAGTAATGGTTCTTATCATCGTCAATTGAAGTATATCTTCTAGATATTTTGCACCAAAAATCTAGGAAGTGACAAGGTATCTGCACTTTACTACTGTTCTACTACAATGAACAAGGCACTATTTTTATCCACGTAGTGGTGAACCTAAAAGTAGCTGGAATTTGAATATACTCGAGAATGATAGACGAAAGGTATATTATTGTATGATTGAAAAAATTAAATAAGATTCTAAGAGGCTGGGACAAAACTCAGATAAAAAATAAAAAGCTGCACCTTTCCAACACATAGTTGGAAGGTGCAGCTTTTTTTATAAAATTGAAACAATTTAAGTAAGTAATAAAGGATACCTTCTGATAAAATAGATGTGGTTGACAGTAAAGTTCACAAGAATATTTTAATTTATTTATTGACTATGAATTAACATGAAGTAAGTGATTTAATTCCTTAGAATCAATGTCTACCATAGAAATTCTTTCTTCTACAGCAATTGTTGGTCTTCCATCATAAGAATCAATTGATTCAATGTATCCCGATAGAAAATATCCTTTGTTTAATAATCTAAAAAAAATTTTATTAAAGGGCTTTTGAATATATCCCACACGTACGTTTCCATTTTCTTGATCAATAACTTCAACTGCCAAAATATTTTTAGTATTATTTTTATCGTTACGTAAAATCACTTGATCATTAACCTTCAAATTAATATTATTGCTTCTCGTAAATGACCAGCCTGCAATTTCTCCATTGTAGCTTAGTTTACCGTTCTCAACATATACTGGCTCTAAAAATGATAAATTATCTGTAGCAGTTCTTCCTTTAGTAACCTTTAAATATTCCCATGTGATAGCACTACTTTTTTGAAGCTGGTAATCATGAATGAATTTTTTAAAAATATTACGGCTTTGGTTTGGTAATCTTCTTTCGAAAACAGAAAATAACTTATTACTACAATATTCTTTGTGTAAATCCTTCAACCCAACAAAGGGCATAAAACCTTCTTCTCTTGCTTGTAAGACATTCTCCTGAATGTAAATAAATTTATAATTCAATCCACTAGGACTATGATTTTTAGATAGTAGTCCTACAAAATAATTTTCTTTGGACTTTGGTCCTTTCCAAGACACTAATAATTTCTCATTATTATTGGGCATATCAAATCCCTCCTACTTTAACAAATAGTCTCTTCTTGTTTTTAAGATTTTTGCTACTAATGCTTTTTTAGGTTCAGACATTACTACCGGTGGAACTTTATTAATAATATTTTGTAAAACTTCATCAGAAAGGTTTTCGACGTTAGCCAAATATTTATTAATTTCTTGTGGATATGAACTTTTCACTTTATCATATAGCTCTATAATGTTTAACTTCTTTTTCGTCCACGAATCTTCCCAACGTATAAGTGTGGAAGATTTTTTTCCAAATATATAAGATTCGAACATTCTTTTATCACGCAACATAAGTTCAATCCGACCTTGGTTCATTTCTCTCCCTAGTGATGAAGAATTATCATAAAATGGGGCAAATTTTTGTTGCCCTGTTTGTTCGTTTCTAATCACTCCGAAGTTATCCTGATGACGATCAGTATTACCAATTAATGTATCGAATAGAATCATTTGAAACAAATAATCTAGAATTCCATTTTCATAAAAGAGCCTGTATAATAAGTCAAAATTATATATCTCATGTTCACCTTGTAATTTATCCCGATCATAGGTCTCATCAAAATCCATAATCATGTCCGCACCTTCAACTAAACTATCATTCGTTTCGTCTAAAAAGGACCAACATAATGCTCCAAATACCTTTTCACCTATTTTAACGTCTTCACCATTTAACCCATAGTATTCGATAGCCTCATCATTAACTTGAAGAGCACCTATGTCTACATTGTGTGTAGGAAAACCGATGTAATTACCGATTTCACTACAAATTTTTTCAGACCACGCCTCCCCAGTAGACTCTCCTTCACCATAGGAACTATCACTTGTCAAAGAAACAGGTAACTTAAAGAGTGCTAATTGTTTTTTATCAAATGAACGATACCATCTTTTTTCTTTTGATCCTGAAACGTTAATATTTTCATATTTCCAACTAGAGATGTCGACAATAGAATAATAATCCATAGAAATTCTCTCCAATAACACAGAATATATACTTATTCAAGTATAACATCAGATTTCTATTTTGTAACAATCTATTGTTATCCAATTGTACGCCCTACTACAATTTATTTGAATATTGTATAAATCCCTATCAATGAAATTTCACCATATAATGTATTTTTAGCCAGAGTAAAAAGACGCTACTGTTATTTAGTTACGTCTTCTTAGCAATTATAAAATATCATTTACTTATGATATGGTTCCCCCGCAATTACTACTAAACACCCTTCCTCTCAAAATACCAATGCAACCGATACTCACAAATCTCTCTCGTCATTTCATACAACATCCCAAGATCCTCACCATCAACATCAACCCCTAACCCAAACTCACCATCCTCAAAAACCGTAACACCCTTAGAACTCCCACTCCACTTCGTCATCGGCATATCTGCCACAACATTAGCAACCTTCTCCTGATCATACTCCCAAAGCTTACTAGTCTTCTTATCCGAAAAATCAGCTTGCTTTCGATACTCTTTTTCCGTTAAGTATTGGTGGAAATACGGCGCTACTTCTTCAGGTGTCACAGGCTTATGCCATTTCGCTTCTCCCCTACTTAACATATAGGACAGCAGCACCATCTTATAGCTCTTAGACATGACTGTCTTTTCTACTTCTTCTAGCCAGTCCTTATAGTCGAGAAAGACGCTTTGTTCTTGCTCTTCTAGTTCATCTGCCCATGATAAGAACCCTGCAAATGATTTGAATTCCTGCTTAAATTCCTTTGAATTCACATTACCGTGCAGATGCATTTCTAAGTAAGTTGGACGATAGCCTAACTCTTCCTTTAGATTGTAATAGGCATGAAGTAGCTTTTCTTTTCTTGGTTGTTTCTTCTTTGCTAGCTCTTGGAGCAAATTAACAACTTGTACATCAAGATTAACCTCACATGCACCGGGCACAATCGGAACAACTTCGCGTTTCTTTTTACCTTTTCCATCCGGTCTTTCCGCATCAAATAAACTTAGTTTAATATCCGCATTACGATAATTTCCGATTAGATCTATAATCGTACAATGCGTTTTGCCATTAAAGATCCGCAGCCCTCGACCTACTTGCTGTGTAAACACCGTCAATGATTCTGTAGGTCGCGCGAATAATAGTGTGTCTACAGCTGGGATATCAACACCTTCGTTAAACAAATCTACTGTGAAGATGATCTCAATTTCGCCTCTGTCTAACTTTTGAATAGCTTTACTTATACTTATGTCCACGCTTTGTGAATGCAGGCTGATTGTATTGTGTCCATTCTGATTAAAGTAACTGGATAGAAATTGTGCTTGCTTAATAGAGGAACAAAATCCAATTGTTCGTGTCTGTTTATGTTGTTTCCATGCATGAAGAATGTTTGCAGCTAAACCATCACGAAGTTGTGCAGCTAGCAATTCCGTTTGGTCATATCTAGTACCCAGCCACGTGATTTGGGAATAGTCTGTATCGTCGTATACACCATAATAATGAAACGGTGCTAGCCACCCATGTTGGATAGCTTCAATGAAGTGCATTTGATAAGCAACGTTTCCATCACAAATCGCAAAAACATCCTTGCCATCTAGTCGATCTGGCGTAGCGGTAATGCCTAGTAAAAAATTCGGTTGAAAGTGTTGCAACACACGCTTGTAAGAATTTGCTGCAGCATGATGGAATTCGTCCACAACGATTAAATCGAAGTGATCTGGAGAAAATTTCTGAAGGTGTTCTTTCATGCTTAATGTATAGATCGAAGCAAAGACATTATCTGTCTCAGCATCTTTTACCTTGCCGTTGTACATGCCATAATTGCGGTCAGGCATCACATGCTGGAAGGACTTTTTCGCTTGATACAGAATTTCTTCCCGATGCGCGATGAATAACACACGGCCAAAGTTCTGAGCAAAGAATGCTGCTAGATATGTTTTGCCGAGCCCAGTTGCCATGACGACCATTGCTTTGTCATAGTCTTCTTCCATAGTAGCATGCAAAGCATCAAGCGCTAATTGTTGCGCAGGTCGTGGATCGATCTCTGCTTGGTATTCCGCTTGCGGATCTGCAACTGATGAAGCATAGTCTGGTTTTGATTCAGGAAGCATTAACTCAATCTCTTCCTGTTTGGCCCAAGTAGTTGCTAGGTTAGGATGCTTCCGATGAAAGGCCTCGTATTGGGTGGTATATATTTTAATCGTTTCAGCATTAACAGGGACCGTCTGCTCGTCATAGAAAACCTTAAGAAAACGATCAACAGCATCCTCAAACGTCTCCGGCTCCGCCTCTTTATCCATCGCCAAATTCCACTCCACCCCTGTGGTGAGTGCTGATCTTGATAGATTAGAAGATCCAATAATCATCGTACCATTATCTTCATCATTGAATAGATAAGCCTTCGGATGAAAGGAAGTTCCATTACTCCTCCATAGGCGAACCTCCACATTGTCATAACCGAGCGATAACTGCTGCAGCGCCTCCGGCTGCGTTATAAACAAATAATCGCCCGTACATATCTTAATATCCGCCCCACGCTTGGCCGCATCGATTAAGTATGGCTTTAACAGCTGCACACCAGATTTCATAACAAACGAAGCCAAAATATAAATAGTAGAGGCTGAGCTGATTCCTTCAATGATATGCTGTTGTACGTTATCCGTAACTAGCTTAATTTTAGTCATCTTCAACCTCGATTAGAAATATTTTGTCATTAAACCCACCACGTTTTTCAGCCTTTTGCTGACGGATCTCCTCTACCTCGTCGATAGATGCACCGTGTGTATTCGCAAGAGCGTGGATCAGCTCTAGTATATCGGCTAGTTCTTCGAGACTGTCTTGATCGTTGTCCGCTTCCAAGTATTCCTGGAGTTCTTCGCCTAGCTTGGTGCGCATTGCTTCTATGTATTCTGGATTATCTAGGATTCTTGTTTTGTATTGTTTGCCAGTTTTTTCGATAATTTGTGGGATTAGGTCGCGTACTAGTTTGTTGTATGTTGGCATGGGTAGCATCCTTTCTGGGTGTCTCTTTTATGGATATGGTACTAGATTCGGAATCGCTTTGCGAATACCACCAAGTGGATCTTCTATATCACCTTTATAACGTGGGATCAGATGAAAGTGAAGGTGATTCACTGTTTGTCCACCATATGGACCAATGTTCACTCCTATGTTGTAGCCATCAGGATTGTACTTTTCATCTAGTAGTTTCTTTCCTTCACGAATCAGTTCATGTATGGCCATGATTTGTTCTGGTGTTGCATCGAAATAATTCTGTTTGTGCTCTTTTGGAATTATTAATAAATGTCCTTTTTGGACTGGGTATTTGTCGTAGAATGCTATTGCTAGGTTGTTTTGTAGTTCTATTTTCAGTTCAGTGTGGCTGCAAAATGGACAAGTCATACACTACTCCTTTAGTACAAGGTATATATTATTCTATATAATATTTTTGGACTATCTTTTTAACATTTGCTAACCCTTTCTTCTCTAATAACGATAATAACATTTCACCATCATAGTAAAAATCTAATTGGTTCGGTTTTAATTTACCTTTATTTAATTCTTTAAGATTCTTTAAGCTTTCTTCATCGAATTTAGCAGTGGTTATATAACATCCCTTTACTGGCATATCAGAAGTACACTTTAACACTTTTTTCGCGAATGGAAGAGTTCTTCCAGTAAACCATTTCACAGTGTATTTTGTATTATAATCTCCGTACGGAATTACAGTTGATGATTTTAACCCTTTCATCTCGAAAATAACTATTTCATTTTGGTTATGAGAATAAACCACATAGTCGTACTCATAATATTCTTTTTCGTCTACATCTTTAATTTTCCGTAAATCCATTGATTGAACAATTGAAGAAGCAGGATATATTCCTGAAACAACAGGATACATTAAAGATTCAAATAGATCGCCTTTTATATTTTGTAAATTATTCTCTTGTCCACTATCCCTAATAGAAGATAAAAGAAAATTCATTTTCTTGACATAGTCTTTAGTACCTAAAAACTCGTGAGATTTAACCAACTGAAAGTTCTCTATAATTTCATATATCTTTTCACCATAAACTGTTCCAAGGTTAAAGTTAAGTAACCCATATGCTTTTATCTTATTCGTTACATTAAAAGATGTATTTTTATAAATTACTATTGGCAAAATTTTTCTAACACCGGTTTTCACACTGTTTCTTACTACTTGGATTCTACCAATAAAACCCTCCAGATCATGAATTGTGTATTTTCTACTAATCACTACATCTATAACAACCAAAGTTTTTTTCTCTTCTGATGTGGAGTTTTTATGCAATATGGGACTAAGGCCTGTCGTATTTGTATAAGCAAAAGCATCCCACACAAAATTATTGTGAGTTGCACCCAATGTTGGTTTATTTTTATTTCTAAATACTATATTTTTATTATCAATAAGGTTATGATTCTGTAACCACCTTAATAGATCTGGTAAAAAAGCGGCATCAATTGTCATGTTATCAAAATGAGAATCAATTAGAACTTGAGGATTTGCAACTTTTTTTGAGTCAATAATATATATAATATTTCTTGAATCTTTAGTTATTTCAATAATATCTAAGGCTGATAACGTATTAATTATGTCACCTAGTTGACTAATTTTAGAAGATGATTTTTTCAAAGGACTTCCTGTGATCTTTAATGCTTCGTAGTAAGAGATAATCCCTTTGTTAGATTTAATAATCGAAAGCAACCTATATATGGGTGGACGAGAATTTTTACACAATTTTAATACACTATTATAATCTAACTTATAAGATCGATTATAGTATGCATACTGCTTTTTTCCAAAAGTAATTGGTGAACTAGAATTAATAATTCTATTACTTACTGCTCTTTGAATTATCTTTCTTGCATAGTCAGCTTTTAAACCAATAAATTTTCTCATTAAATTATTGGTTAATTCCTGTCCCAGCATAACAGAGGTGGGGTTAGAGAAAAGTTCTTTTATATACAATTCATATTTATTCATACTTGTCCCACTGCCCTTATATTAATATATTTAAAGAAAAAGAGGTTCTTACGAAATTAATTTAAACCATTCATATCAAGGGTTTGGATATGATTTTATTTCTTTTAAAATGTCACATTCGATTGTCTCTAAGGTTTCTACGATGCAATTAACTCATCACTGTGTAAATTAAATCAGTTATACCAATAAGTAGGTATTAATTTTTCTCCATCACGCCATACTTCTACTTCATGAACTTCTTCTATGTCGCCATAAACATCTCCATCAGCATGGTCTAACACAATCGCTTGCCATCTCCCATTACTATTTTTTATTGATTTCGCCATAGTTTTAAACATTTTCTTTACAGCCTCAATATCTTCATTATCAAATTCAGGATCTCCCTCATTCTCTTGAATATATTTTTTAAGTTTGGGAAAATAAACTTGACTTGGTTGGTCAAATATCACAAAACTAGGAACATATGATTCCTTCAAATTTAAGAAATACTCGTGCAATGAACACATCATAGCTATGTGAAAAGAAACCCAGTTAGATGCACTTCCTACTTCTGAAAGAAAATGCCAGTGATTATCGTTACTTAAAACCGATACATTTAAATCTTTAATACTGAACCTTGGAGCAACCTGTCTATATTTATCTTCTACATCTAATAATTGTAAATGATTAAGTATACCCTGAGCGATTTTTAATGTTGCATTTTCAATTTTCCTTTCAATTCCACCTGGATCAGTAGATTTAAATAGCTCATCAAGCTCTTCTCTTAATGTATCAATTCGAATTTGAAGTTCTCCTCCATCTGTTAAACTCTCAAATGTCTCTAGAGAAGTCTTTAATTGCCCCAAGAATAAGTACATATTCTTTTTACGATGAAAATTTCGTTGTGCTTCTTTGTCTTTTGCTAACAATAAATCAAATCGTTTCTGGTTCCTATCCTTTTTTTGTAGTAATACCTTTAATTCTAGTTTTAAGCGCTCCTCTTCTCTATTAAAGGAAGTTGGTACTTCTGCCAACTTTCTTGATTGCGCCTCATACTTTTTAAATTCTGCAGCAATTCTTGATATTTCATTATTTTTATTTGGATGTTCGTATGACCCACATGTTGGACACTTTTCTGCTTCAAGAGAAATATCCTCTAACCACTGCGAAATATGTAACCTTTCTACTCTCTTTCTCACAGAACTTCCATAATCAGATAGACCAGTTTTAAGCTTATCCACATCACTTAATCTTTTTTTTAGTTTTGCAATATTTTCACTTATAAGATCTTCTTCTTCTTCAAGTTCAATAATCTCCTTATTAGAAGTTTCTATATCATTAATATCTGTATGTGAATAATAGGGAATATTCCCCACAATATCTCTGGAAATCTCTATTAACTCATCTAAACTAATCTGTTCATTTACTGTTTCCTCTGTAATTCCATACTCAATAGCTACCTTAATCTGACTTAATAAATTTAACTTCCAACCTGAGGATATATCCTCAAGTTTTTCATATTCCTTGATAGTATGATTAAGTTGCTTTTCAACTACCTTGAAACGGTGTCTAGCAACAAGTGTTTCAAGGGTTTCAGCTCCTAATATAAAAGGAAACCAATTCTTCAATCGTTCTCTATGTTCATAGGCATGAGTTTTGTAGAAGAGTATATTCTGATTTGCAACTATATCCTGATTCTGAAAAGTAAATGCCATTAAATCTCTAAAACTGAGTCTTCTTTGATAAGCATTATTTTCATTCTCATTCCCCAATTCTAAATAGGGGACTGCAGAAATAGTATTTAAAATATGTTTAACATTTTCAAATTTTTCATTTCCATTCTCAATAAAAGGAGGGATATCTACATTGATACCTCTGTATAAGTAAAACTCATTTGATACTTTGTTTCCATCAGGTACCTTTCTACATAGTAAGATCTGTTCTACTTCAGTTTTGAAAACAACACCATACCAAGAAGCATTATCTCTAATTGTGTCAATAGGGATAGAGCAATCACTAGATGCTAGACAGTAGTCAATTATTGGAATAATAGCCGATTTTCCTGTACGCGAAGCCCCAGTAATAACATTTACCACACCAGGTTTAAATTCAACTGTTCTAGGATGAAACCTTTTAGATTTTGGCCAAATAATTAATTTTAGAAATTGAAAATACATTATAAAACCACCTTTAAATAAGTAGTTATAGTAGGTATATCATGTTTCGAGAACCACTTCCCCAATATTTCTGCCTTATCTCCTTCTCTCTTAATTTTATTTTTTAATGCTTTTCCATTGCTTGCTCTTTTAACTAAATCACAAGGATATATTCTTCCACTCGTTGGATCCCATATCAATAACCCCTGTCCGACTGCAATATCGATAGCTTTTAATGTATACGATTTTCTCTCTCCAACTTTGCTATGAATTGATAATAATAAATCGATATCTTTATTATCTTCAAAACTTCGAATATATGATTGTAGACCTTCCCGCCTATTACTAATAGCGTCCAACAATCGGTTGTTTGTAAGTATTGCAATTGCTATAAAGTGTAAAATAGCTATCGGAGCTTCACCTTTTGGGTGATTGTTAGAATAACCCTGTGTAAAACGCCATAACAAATAAGCTCCAATTAATGGCGTATTCCATATTTTCACTTCCTGTACTAGTCGTCCCAAAATGATATCACCTTTTCCCCAAAAATATTTCCTCCCAATTAGGATGCCAACCTAATTCTAGATCATCCGCTAAAGCATGATACGTTCCTGGGATAGTCGAACTTGGCGGAACCATGTTTCTAATCTGAATTTTTTGTAATTTACAGTCCAAGAATAATAAGTGTCCCTTTTTGATTTCATCTAGATTACCATTTGTGATATTTATTCTAACTCTATGACTTGCCCAAAAGGTTTTTAAGCTTTCTTCAAATTCAGCTGCAACATCTTCGTTTATTATCTCTGCCTCAATCCATTTTTCTCGATTCATATCTGCTCTCAAATAATCTGTTACTGCCTCAATGACTTCATCTCCATCAATTTCAATTTTTTCGAGTTGCTTTAAATATTTTGGCGCTCCCTTAATTTCATCATAAATTTCTTTTTTTTCATAATTTATATGAATCGTAAAATCAATTAGTTCGCGACTTCTTGCTCGGTCATAATGTACAAGAAACTCATCGTCAAACTCTGACCATGAAATTATAGCTTGTTCTTGCCTACTCAATTTTTCTATTACAGTTTTTTGTAACCACCCGCTAAGTTTTTCTAATGTATATTCTATTTGACCACTTGGGACATGTTTCTTTCTTATTTCGTTACGAACCTCATGAAAACCTGAACCACTTCCTACCTGGATTTCATATCTAACTATTAATTTTACAAATAGGTTAGGATTTTGATTAATTACATAATCGTAATATTTCCATATTGAGTGATCAGATTTTATATCCATCAATGCTGATTTTAATTCATCAATCGCCTGATATGCTTCTATTTCGCTACTTATTCCACTTAATTTCCCAGCTATTCCTGATCTTCCATCATGGTTTGAGTACAATAAAAATTTTGTTCTACCTATATCTAAAGTTCCCTCATTACATGCTAAAATCCAATTATTAAACGTTTTCCACAAGTCCGTTGATCTATCTGTAACTGGATTACTGACTATTGAAGATTTGTCTTCTTCTGCGGTAACCGTTCCATTAGAATGGATTGTTGCCACATCACCTAATACTTCAATACAAACCGAATCATCCGTATCACAAGTAAGTAAATGAAATAAAGCTCGAGGAAATTGCAGGGAATACCCTAATAACTGACCTGCTGCATTTGTATTCATTCTAGGTCTCCTTTATTTTTCATTTCAATAACTTGTATCTAAATTCGCAACAGCATTTTTCGTCCATATTTCTTAGTTCTTAATATCGATCTTGCAATTCGATCTAGTTAAATCTATATTTCTCATAAATTGCTAGTTTTACCTTCTCTCTGCATAACTTGGATCGTTTTTTAAACCTCAATTCTCCATGTACACTTTTCCACAGATAAATAGCAATACACTTGCTCTTCGACAGGTAACTTAAGTTCGAAAGCGCGTGAAATTTCAAGTATGCATAGTCAGTTATCAATCAACTTATCTGTACGTGACCCGACAAAGTATCCACTTTGGATTTCTCACTAAACCCTTATGGTATAACCTTTTATTACTCAACAGAACGGCCTCCTTCATTAAACAAATCTCGACTTAAGTTGACAAAATAATTAGATAATTATATTTTAGCATAATATTCCAACATAGATAGGTTATTTCTGGTATTTTATAATTCAAATGATCAACTAGCTTAGTAACAAAAATAACGCATCAGCACACATTTAGTTAATCCAGGTGAAACTCCACCAACTCTCCCCGTTTCTTCTCCCCAAGCACTTCCCAAACCCGACTCTCTAGCCAACCATCACTCGTCGCAATAGCTAATCGAAACATCATATACCCATCTGCTGTATTAATGTACTGTTCAAATTCAGGGTTATCATACGTTGGATAAGTAACTAATAAATACATACACAATCGATTTAAAAAGTCCTCTTCATACCATTCTTCCTCGCTGTATTCACAGGATACATGATCGAACATGAACTGTGTCCCTTTCGATTCACCTGTTGTAATCTCCATCACACCAAATCCACAATCAATCGCGGCATCTATATCAACCTTTTGCCCTTCAAAAAAGAACAAGTAATTTTCCATACCATATTCATGATCAAATGCTGTAACCATTCCATTTACAGCTTGCTTGTCGGCAATTTCCTTCATCGTGTGTTCACTAATGTTGATCACATCATTCACATCGAGATTGAGATATCTGCCAAATGGAGATATTTGATCACCAAACTCACCCTCATAAATCACATACGACATTATTTTATAGTCCTCCCCTTTCAAATCTGATAATTTTGCTGATACAACGCATGGCTTTTTTCCCACGTAAATCTCCTCCTTTATTTTAGTCCAACTTAAAAAGCACCTTTCCGAAGAAAGATGCTCTACTGGCTAAGCAAATATAAATTATAAATTGGTGTGCTTGAAAACACACAGATACGGCGGAACGCGGGGTCAGTTTTACCGTCCCAACAGTACCCTAAATTTTTCTCAAACCGAAACAGTAAACCTAACCCGCTGTTCCACCCCTAAAACCGTCTCGTACCTATGATGTACAAGGTGGCAAGCAGTGCAAATAGGATAAATAACCCATATTGGAAAAGCTTTCAACGACTTATCGAAAATAACGTAACCCGCTTTCTTGATTCCACTTTCTACTGGATATAGTTAGAAAAAACTGGCTAATCATTTCAATCATTTACTTAATCCCAACGCTCACAATAGATACCCCCAACTGGAACAAAGAGCCCAACCCCAATCTCCCACAAACAACGTGCCAGAGGACCGCCCTATGCTCTGCCCCAAAGCCCTTTCCTATCATTACGCGCCCGCGTCTGCGCCAACAAAAACGTATCATAATACTTATACGGTGGGTCAAACACATAAGCCAGATTCGCCAACCCCTCCTCTAGCAACATCTGGTTGAATATCCTTCCATCTACCCACACATAAGCGAGTACTCTCCCGTATTGATCTTCGCGCGGGCCATCATATTCTAGCTCGACAATTTTACCAGCTGTTAAGACCTGATCTGCAAACCGGGTTGCTTCTGGTCCAAACTTTTCCACGGGAAGGTCGAAATCAACTGTTTCTGGTGTATCGACTAACAACAATCGTACATCTACTACGTTACCGCGCATCTCTACTTCGATCGTATCCCCGTCCACCACACGTCTCACCTTTGCCTTGTCTAGTACCGGTGGTAATTTGCCCTCTCTCACATTCGCTTCTGCTTCAATTTTTCTTGCTTGCTTTTCCAACTCCGCTAACCATGCTGCCGCGCGCATGCCATCGACATACACTTCTCCGTTTCGTTCACTTACGACTACCATAAAGGTCACCTCACTTTTGTTCTCGTTTTTCATGCTGTCGCCTCTTCCCTACTCTTCAAACTTAGAAATCTACCAAACTCCTTCCGAAACATAAGTTCCACCGTTCCAGTAGGGCCGTTCCGTTGTTTGGCCAATATAATTTCAATAATGTTGGGTTTATCGGTATTCTTGTGGTAATAGTCATCACGGTATAGAAAGGCGATCATATCGGCATCCTGCTCGATGTTGCCCGATTCCCGTAAGTCAGACATGAACGGTCGCTTGTCTTGACGCTGCTCGACACCCCTAGACAGCTGCGACAATAGCACAATTGGGATTTTTAGCTCGAGTGCTAACAATTTTAGTTCGCGGGTCATGTCGCCTACTTCTAAATCACGACGTTCCCGCCTTTCCATTGGTGCCATTAGCTGCAGGTAGTCAATGATCGCGAGGTGTTGTTCATTGGGGCAATCACGGATTGTTTTGCGCAATGAAGATCGGATGTCCTGAATCGTACGGGATTGTTCATGGACCTGTAGCTTCCAGTTGGAGATTTCCCCAGCTGCAAAAATTACATTTGTATAGTCTTCCTCTGCGAAGGCCATGCCGCGCCACTTTTGATTGTTGATGCCTCCCTCTGCGGAAATCATCCGCTCCAGCAGCTGCTCATGCCCCATTTCTAAGCTGAAGATGGAGCTGATGCCATGTTGCCTGCAATGATTGGCAGCCAGATTTAAGGCAAATGCGGTTTTTCCAACAGACGGTCTTGCCGCTACGATAATTAACTCCCCTGGGTGCAGACCACCAGTTACTTGATCCAAATCTCGGTAGGCTGTTGGGAACCCTTTATAGCCGTGGTTACCGGATAGACAATCCCGCATAATCTGCTCCAAATAATCCCGTGTCGTTTTCTCCTGCTTTTCGACACCGAAATCCTGGTAGTGCTTTAGATCGCTAATCAGTTGCTCCATCTTTTCCTCACTTGGATTCGCGGCGTACCGTGCTGCGACTTCACGAGATTTACGGTTACGATAAGCTTCAAAAAGGAGTTGCTCATACATCGCGACATTTTCTGTAGTAGGTACTGATTCTGCTAACTGAAGCAGGTAGGTGGTTCCACCCACCTGTGAAATGGTATCCTCGAGATTTGTGGTCACGGAGACGAGATCGATGTCTTGTCCAAGCTCAGACGCCCGTTTCATCGCTCGAAAAATGAGCCTGTGGGCATGCTTGTCAAACTGCGCTTCCGTGACGGTAAGCCGGTCAAACAGCAACCCCTCCAAAAATACGGAACCTAATACGGCTGCTTCTGCTTCGTAATTAATAGTCTTCATGGAAGGTTCACCTTTATGGCTTCATTAGATTTATTTTCGCATGCAGCATCAAGTTCTGTTTGCCTAGCTACGACGGTTGTCATTGGTACCAATTGATAGATTAATCCAGGTGCTAGCTTTCCTGTTCCTACTTCAACGAGAAGCATCCGATGCTTTGTCAACTCTATGATGGCCGCAGCGATGTCCTTACTGGATAAACGAGTAAGTACTTGAAGTACCAGGTGAGGTACTTCAAACTTTTCCTGCCACCCTCCTTTCGTCTTCATGATCAGCAAAGTAAACAGGAGCATAACAGCATGCGGTGATAAATACTGATGCGTAAACCAAGAGAAAAATGCAACCAATTCCTGCTCTAATTGTTTTTCCATCCTTACTCCCCCTGTCCCGACAATGTTATTGTTTCCTGATCCTGAATCCACCGATCAATCGCTCCCTTGGAAAACAATATCTTCCTACCTAACCGAATGTGTGGTAGCGCACCTTCCTTGACCAGGTCATACACCAAATCCGTGTGAACCCCTAAATATTTTGCTACTTCCTTTGCTGTGATCGTACATCGTTCCATCGTTCATTCCTCCTTTAATTTGTCTTTCACCTTTATAATCGGTGCGAAGGGGCAATTGGGTGTTGTCCTTGGGGGGTTTTTTTGAAAACATTTTTGGCAGCAGCTTAGTAAGCTGGAAGGAGAGGCTTTCTAACGGTAACTTCACGAAAAAAAAAGCACATTCCTGATTGGAAAGTGCTTCTGTTAAGAATAAAAATTTAGGACCATGCTCCGGCGAAGAACTGCAGTTAAAAAACGAAAACCGAATAAAAGCGCACAAAAAACATGCACAAAACTTGGCCATACCTATACATAGACAGAGACAAAGACAAAAAGAGGAGGAAGACGCAAGGGAGTGCCAAATGTTATTACTTTTAAGTGGAAAAACTTTTGCATATCATGAATAAGTAGTTCACTTGCCGTGGAGAAAACTTCAAATCTAAGTTTAAGCACGCGAAAACGCTTGGGTAAGTTAATCCCAAGCGTTTTTGTTCGGTTTAATTTTTATTGTTTTGTTTAACTAAAGGCACCAATAGTCTAGGTGCACACTTTCACAAACCTTCCTCTTTTAAGGTTGAATAATAATATTAATAAAAAAGACCATATCAATTTTAATATATGGTCTTATGATTCCATGTATAAGTTTCATTTAGTTTTCACCTGGAAAAAGGATAGCTAAGATAACAACATCATTCTCAATCATTTTATAATAAACTCTAAACTACTCTAAACCTTTTAATAACTCCCTCGTAATCCCTTTGTATTTGCCGAACTCTTCCGTGTACGTTTTTCCAATAATACGATTCTTTAATAGATCTTCTGTCTCGATGATAAAATTAGAGATAAAGTCGAGGGTCTCTTCAGGTGTAAACCTTTCACTCCTAAACTGAGTTAGTTTTTCTCTAACAACAGGTGACCAAATAACATTTCGGTCATACATTACATAAAGTCCTTCTTGGATAAAGAATTTAATAATTCTGAAGTAGTCATGCCACGTTTATTTTCATACTGCTCTTGACTTTCTTTTAACATACGTTTAAGTTCCAGGTTTGCTTCAGCTTCAAACTGTAAGGATTTTTCATCTTCTTCTTGTAAAACAAGTGTGAATTTACCTTTACCAGGAATAGAAAACTGAAATACAGAGTTATCACTATTCATATTCGAAATGTATTTCATAAGCTCTTCTGAAGATTGAATTTTTCCCATAGAAATAAATCACCACCATTGATTTTCTTGTTTTTATCATATCGTTCATGTAACGAATCATAAATGCTAGCCCAATAATAGGACATGTATTACTTCGCGTTCATCTTGCTTACCATCTTCCTTTAGAATAAACTCAATCGTTTCATCATCTTGCTTTTTATGATCTTCTGTATACTCAGCCCAATGAATAGTATGATCAATTAAACTGTCCACACATTAGTATATCAAGCCCTATTAAGCCATTGATTCCCCAATCATCTAAACGCCCGAAATCTAACTTCATATCTGGAATTTCGTGATTGCCTAGCTTGATAAAATCAACTGGTTTAAGGAAAGAATACTCCTCACCGTCAATTACATAAGAGCTTACAAGAGGGTCTCCATTCTCAAAGTATAAGCCTAACTCATCAACAATATCAGATGAGATAAGCGTATGAGCTGCACCTGTATCAATAACCGCTTAACTATTGTTTTCTTTTAACAATTGTACGAAATCGGCATTTCAACTTCCCAATCCCCACTTTAAGCATAATCCACTTATCCACTGTAATTCTTGTGAAAAACAATACGCCCTTTTCCAATCTGCTTTCAGCACATCATCTACAGATAATCCCTGCCTCAAAAAAATTTCAACAAACAACGGCACCTTTTAGCGTACTGCCTTCGATTATAGAGGTAAAAACAAATTACAGGAGGTTGAAGGGTATGAAAATGTACAAGAAGAAAGGGAAAGAACATGTAGGTGAGCGCGCATGAATTTATTTAAAGAGATACAGGGTTTTCATAATTGGCTAGACTTCCATGATGTCCCGCAAAGCGCAGTATGCCTTTGGTATACCTTAATAACGTTGAACAATCTCTGCGGCTGGAAAAAGCGTTTTAACGTTCCCAATTCGACACTCCGAGACACAAGGCTAGTCCTTTTGCTTTCATAACTAGTAGACCATAACAGTGAAAGAAACAATCCCGAAGCTTCTACAATACCTGCGAAACAAGAAAATTCGGGCTATGGTGTTAGATCCCGCTCGTGGACAAATCGGTATAAGTGTCCACGCCTTATTTTAAGAAGGTTACATTACCCGTTGCAAATGAATTTTTCTTCTGGTTCTATAACGCTGTGTTGAACTCCTTGTTATTCTTTTCCACTAAACTCTAAAATATTTAAACCCTCGGATGCCTCTGGCGCTTCAAAAAATTTAGTAACATGAATAAACACCGCTTCCGTGTCAAAAGCTGCTCTTTCGGGTTGTTCGTCACGTCTTTGTGCAATTTGACGTAAGCATTGCTCGTTATTTAGATTAAGAAAAATTAGTTGATGTTTTGCATTGACATCTGACGCCATATTCAAAAACCACTTTCGCAGTTTTTGAGTGTTAGCTGGAAAATCCATCACTACATCTGTACCGACACTTAACATGTTTTGGACATGCTTTTTCACCAACGGCTTGAGCTGCGCTGAGTATTTTAGATAGTCCTCAAATGTTGCAATCTGATTGGGATAAAGAGATGAAAGCCATTCATCCTCAGACAACAGTACCGCATGATTATCTATCGCCAATTGTTTTGATTTAGTTGATTTTCCAGCTCCCATTTTTCCACAGAAAAAGTATAGCGTCCCCAATTGTTTCATATTCTTTAACCCCCCGTGCTTATTTAATCGTTGTTGCCCCACCTTGAAAACTATATTTTATATTTATTCACTAGTGTTGCACTTATTTAATTTTAACATTTAAAATACTCGAAAAGTTCGCTAAGTCAACAAGTCTTGATTCATTGGTTAGTTCGAAGTGTCCGCCAATACCTTCAAGTTTTCCTTCAATAGTACCAAATCGATTATGCATTTCAGTTTTCAAATCATTTACATCTGTTTTCATACTTTTTTATTTCTCTATTCATTTCTGTAAGTAAATCAAGAATTTGCTTATCCACGTTATCACCTCTAACAATAATTATAATAGATGTTTAGTAAACAAGAATTACTTTTTGTTGAAGATCCGACTGTTTTTTCGCTATTGCATCTGTTTGCGTAAAGAAACACACCCTGAATTTTATTCGCAAATTACTTTCACAATTGTCTTCGTTGATAAGCATAAACCACTAACCACACAACAAATAGTACACCAGAAATGATTAAAAAGGCTGGTGTTAAAAATTGAAACTCTTTAGGAATTTTATTTAATAAAAAAAACCAATATCATTGAAAAACTCATTACTATGCTTATCTATTGTTTTCGTTTGTTCTTTGTATGAAATCGTCATTTCAACTTCTAATAAATAATTCACAAAATCTAACTTCATAACCTCATACCTCTTAAACCTATTGCTTTTCTCATCTCAATAACGATCTCTTCAGACCCTGTATGATAAACAATGGTATCGCTCTTAGAATTAAGTAGCTCTTTAGTAGCTAATTTAGGATCCTCAATAATATTAATTAATGCAACGTCAGTTACTATTTTTTTATCGTCTTCAAAGTAAAAGTCAAAGATGTTACGTTTAACATCTTGATTTGGGTACAATCTTCTAACCTTCACCACTTCATAATTACACCACCCTATTACTTTTTAGCATTATTATATCATCGTTTTATACTACTATCATTTCATATAGCAAAGATTGGTTTTGTGCTAAATCATCCGATTGTGAAGAAATAATTAAACAATAATTGATTGAATAATAAGATTGATGCTAAAAAAGCAAGTGGTTATCAACGCTCCCATTTTAGGTTTTGGAGTATCTTCCAAGATATATGTCCCCTAACATTGCCATCTGCCCCCACATTAATTTTGATTACATTTTTCCCAATCCCCACTTTAAGCATAAATCCAATTATCCACCGTAATTTGTGTGATAAACAATACTCCCTTTTCAATCAACCTTCAGCACATGATCAACAGTTAATCCCTGCCTCAAAAAAATTTTAACTAACAACGGCACCTTTTAGCGTACTCCCTTCGATTATAGAGTTGAAAACAAATTACAGGAGGTTGAATGGTATGAAAACGTACAAGAGGAAAGGGAAGCAGAACATGGAGGTGAGCGAGCATGAATTTATTTAGAGAGGTACAGGGTTTTCATAATTGGCTAGACTTCCATGATGTCCCGCAGAGCGCAGTAAACCTTTGGTATACCTTAATAACGTTGAACAATTTTTGCGGCTGGAAAAAGCGTTTTAACGTTCCCAATTCAACACTCATACAAAAGAGCAAATTGTCTAAACAAAGCATTTTGAATGCACGTAAGCTCCTTGCAGAACATGGACTAATTTCATTCGATAAAGGGAAGACAGGGCATGCAGCAATTTATCAGATGCATTCTCAGTACGCAAAAATGAAGAAGGTGTATGAATCAGGAACTTGCTTCGACCAAGCAAATTACGCTTCATGCGGTGAAGTTAAGGACGGCAATAAAAAGCAGATAACAGCGCAAGAAAACAATAATCACCATTTGGATAAACCAGGTATAATTGATGCGGCACCAAATGCTTATACCATTTATGAACAAAACTTCGGCATCATGAAGCCGATTGTCCAGGATTCTTTTTTATCATGGTGTGAGGACTTAGGTGATGAGATTGTGACCTTGGCGATCAAGCTCGCTGCAGAAAAAGGCGGTAGAACTTACAGCTATTTGGAGTCCATTTTGAAAGAATGGACCAATGAGAATCTGAAGACCCTTGAGCAAGTGAAGGTTTACGAGCAACATAAGCAGAAACGAAGAAGGGCACCTGTAGCGGTGGATAAAAAGGCGAAGAATAAGGAGATCTTTGACAAATTCAAGGAGGCTGACAGCCAATGACCTATGAAGAAGCTATAGAAGTCTTGCAAATGCTCGAAGATTTATTTCCGAAGTATGTCGTGACAGAGCGAAAGACTGCCGTGCTTCTGCCGGCATTAAAAACAATGGACTATGATGGCGTCATGCGGAATATCAGTAATCATTACATGGAATCCCCGCATGCACCTACCTTGAAAGAAGTCGCAGCATATCCTAGTCAAGCAAACCCACACATTGACCAGATGGCTAAATGGCAGGAAGAAGCGAAGAAGGTTACCCCAGAGACGAAGGAAAAGTTTAGAAAGGCGTTCCAAGAATTGTTGGAGAAGACTAAGGTGAAGTAAGTGGAACGCGGGGTCAGTTTTATCGTTCCAGCTGACCTTAAGTTTTTCTCATAGAACGGAACAGTAAACCTGACCCCTCGTTCCATATGAAGGATTAGCGCTTTTTTTGTGGAATGTATTGTATTAACGAAGTAGACTAATGTCATAATTATTTTATTATTTTGGAGGAGAAAATATGAAGCAAATGCGGTTCGAACCACCTACTGAACATTATGATGAAAAAATAGCATCCATTGATGAACAAATATGCAATTTAATTATGCAACGGAAGGAAATTTCAGATAATAACCCTGGTTTTCCACCTAAGCAAATGATCACCCGTTGGGCAGCAAAATATAACCTTTACGAAGACTTTATAAATAGTGTTTTCTCACAATTTTTAGATGAAGATATGTATAAACCTGTTGTAGAGCCACAAGGATTTCTACAGAATGTGCCAGTATTAAAATCATTCGAAAGAGAGGGTGTATTTTATTCGGTAACTTTTTTACGCCAATTTGAAAATGCAAGTGTAGTTCATCTTACTATTGATCAAGATGATTTTGATGAAGAAATGCAGGAAAAGATAAAAAGACCTAGTTTGTTTAACCTTTCTGTGGAAGGCGAAGGTGTTGAGTATGATTGTCGAAATAATTTTGGCGGGGGATCAGGCGGGCACCAATCCTATACTTACACAGTTTCACCCGCCTTACCTAACGATCTTTCGAATATCAAACTAATATTCAAAGAATATAAAATACCATTCAGCAAACCATCAGGCTTTGAATTTGTTATTCAAACGGACAATTAATTTTCTTGTTGCATTAGGTGTCAGTTCCCAAAAAGAACAATTGTCTTTTTAGAGTACCCTGACACCTTTTGTATGTAAGGCTTTTTCATACTATCTAGATGTTTAACAATCACCCTATTAACCCTTGCCACAACATTTCTTATACTTCCTGCCACTACCACAATGACATGGATCATTTCTACTAATCTTTTGTTCATTTCTAACAGTATTTGACTCTGTAGATTCTTCTTCATTTTCATAGTCCTCTAAAATCCTAGGTAGCTTTGATAGCTTTTTACAATATTTTTTCTCATTAAATTCAACCTGATTTTTCAATATATCGTACATCTCTGTTAGCAAAATAGATGCAATCATTTCCTTTGACTCCGTAACAGAGTACCCTAAATCCATTAACCGATCGAGTGTCTTTTGTGTGCACTTGGGGTTATTATCTTCTAATTGATTCTCAACCACTTCGAGTACCTGTGCCTTTAGTCGGTAGTTTACCAATTTCATTCACCCTTCACCTTTTTTAATCATTATAATCTTTAGCTGTTTATAGTCAAATTTGCAAAAATGCATGAAACACGGGGCAGGTTAAACCTGCCCCGTGTTCCCTCGTAATTTAATGAAAAGTTACTATTCATACTACTTTTCTTCCTAATTGTCTATCACTAAATCACATTTAGAATTTCTGACTAAATTCATCGATTCAAGAAGGATTTTGATTTATTATGTAGAATATTAAACATGTACTACTTTCCTCACTAGTTTATATTCGCCCAACTACCCATCATTAATTATGGAGTATGATGTTAGTCCTAAATAACCCGCTTAAGATAGATTTCAAAACAGCCTTTCATTCATAATGATTTCCAACTTAAATATTCCCATTCTTAGAAAGGAGGGAACTCCTATGTTATCCTACATAGATGAAAGTGGTTCAATACACCCTAACGCCCCTGAATCAATCTCTACTTTAACAGCAGTCTGTATACCCCAAAATCAAGTTAGAAGTGTCATGTCCAAAATGTTTAACATTAAAAATGATCTTTATCCAGAGAAAATTATGAAAGAATTAAAGGCATCCAAGACTTTGCGTCCAAGATCTGTACAAAAGGATTATAAAAGTAAGCAATTCATTGATAGAGTTGTAAAAGAAGTAATCTGCAACTCAGATATCAAAGTATTTGCTATTGCAATGAATAGGCCAAAACAAACAGTAAAATTTCCCAAAGAAGAATTACCTAATCATTATCGCTTGTTAATACAAAGAATTAATGGATATGCATTTTCTCAAAAAAAGTCGAGTATATTAGCATTTGATTCACAAGATGAAGATAATGATCGTATAATCTCACAGAGAATTAAAAATTATCTATATAAATCCTCAGAAGGGAAAAAATGTGGTTTAATTGTTGAATCAGCTTTCTTTGTTAATTCAAAGGTTGAAGATGGTATACAGCTCGCTGATCTTTGCGCTGGTATAATTAGAAAATATTACGAACTTTGTTTTGAAAAAGTTTATGATGATGAATTTTCACTTTGGATTGCGGACTTATATTTTCATATCTCAAAACAAACAGAAACTGTTGTTTCCTTGCATACTGACCAATATTTATATGGGATATATAAAATGCCTGACAAATATCTTTATGATAAGAATGATGAATAATTTCGAAGCGATAAGTAATACTAATAGTTAGGCTGATTTGTTATTCTTTATATGAGTTGCAAGATCAGCTAAAACTATAGTTGACTTTTAGAACTAACTATGGTTTAATACTTTCAAAGACTGGTAATGTGGTTCTTAACATGAGCTGCTTATACTGGTCTTTATTTATTATCATATTCTTGATTTAACCGCTTAAATCTATATAAGTTATATAACTTCACTAGATATAGGGTTGGAGATACTTTGCGATTTTTCCAGAAATGCAGGGTGGATCTAACCCTTTTATTATTTATTTTTTGGAACGCGGGGTCAGTTTTATCGTTCCAGCAGGCCCATAAGTTTTTTTCATAGACTGGAACAGTAAACCTGACCCCCTGTTCCCCTCTACACTCTCCGCTTTTGAAATACTTCTCTCCCATTCTTAAACAGGGTAATCATCAGCGAGAGTAAAGGTGAGAAACTAGGTTTAGTAGATTTACCTTTACCTAGCCGTTCTAATTGCTGACTATACCATGTGATTTCCATTAATCCTTTGTTATCAATAAAGGGTAATCCTGTTTTTATTGGCTTGATAGAAAGATTTCCAACCTTATCCTGCAGTAATTGGTTTGGATAATTAGGATAAAGAGCCATTGGTCGTGCGATTCCGATAAAGTCTGTTGCGCCAGATTTTAATGCTTCGTCCATTGCAGATGGAGTTCGAAAGCCTCCTGTTAATACGAGAGGAACGTTCGTTTTCTCTTTTAACTTTTCAGCGTAGTCTAAAAAATACGCTTCTCGCTTAACTGTTGAAGGTTTAGCGTTTTTCCCAAACAACGCTGCCTTTTCATAAGTACCACCAGAAATTTCAATTAGGTCAATCCCCAACCGCTCTAGTTCAGAAATTACAAAGTGGGAGTCTTCTTCAGAAAATCCCGCTTTCATAAAGTCGGAACTATTTATTTTCACCCCGATTGGGAAGTCATCGCCAACTTTTGCACGGATAGCATGATAAATTTCTGACAAAAATCGAAAACGATTTTCAATTGGTCCTCCCCATTCGTCTTCTCTCTGATTATGCCTAGGCGAAAGAAACTGGCTTATCAAATATCCATGTGCAGCGTGAATCTGTACTCCGGTAAAGCCAGCGGTTTTTGCAAGCATCGCCGTATTGGCAAACCGTTGAATAATTTCTTTAATTTCTTCAGAAGAGAGCGCACGACATTTAGGAAAAAAGCGTTGTAAACCCGGTTCAAAAGGAATTGCTGATGGAGCTACCGCTTCCTCAACAACACCTTTTAGCACTTGTTTTCCAGGATGATTAATTTGCATCCAAAAATGAGTATTATTCTTTGTTCCTGCTTCCGCCCATTGTTTAAATAAATCTAGATGATCATCGTCCTCAAGTACTACATTTCTCGGTTCTCCTAGTGCTTTAGTATCAACCATCACATTTCCTGAAATGACTAATCCCGCTCCACCATTTGCCCACGTTTGATAAAGTCGGACAAGGTTGTCCGTTGGTAAATACTTGCTTGTAGCCATACCTTCACTCATCGCCGATTTAACGATTCTATTCTTGAAAGTAACATTCTTATTTTTTAATGTATACGGCTCTAATATTAATGATTGTTTCATATGATTAAGTCTCCTTCATAACTTGCGCGATAAATCCATTGTCAACAGGGGAACGCGGGGTCAGTTTTATCGTTCCAGCCTGACCTTAAGTTTTTTTCATAGACTGGAACAGTAGACCTGACCCGCTGTTCCCCTAATACGGATATACATTGCCACTTTCTATGATATACCAATGATCCTTCACCTTGCCGAGAGCTAAATTAATACTCCACCCTTTTTCACATAGGTCAGCGATCTGCTTTGTTACTTTAACTGGAATAATGTCCGTCACTTCTCCAAATTCATCCTGTAACAACAGCTTCCCATCTCTTACCTCTTCCACTAAAAAAACACCATCAATAACTTCCGTATAATTCCTCTCCGGAGCTTGCTGTACCTGCTTAATAAGCAGGTTTGCCAATTTTTCAGCCTTGGGAAGTTCTTTAACCTCACCAAAATAATACTGAAAATCATGATAGCTAGTGGTGTCAATATAGTTATTTTCATAGAGCCATTTTGCTAATTTCTTCATGACACGGATCGATTTTTTCATGAACGCTTCTCCGCCAATTTTGCGGGTGACAAAGGAATTTAAGAACTGACCAAAAGTACCTGTATTCAACTGCTCTGCCCCAAACAATCTCGTAAAGCAGTCCTCATCCTCATTGAATTCTAGTTCCCACTCTTTCATCTCTTCCTCGTCTAAGTACAGGTAAGCATAGCTATTTAAATATATTTTAAAGAAATAAATCACTTCATCATACTCTCGAAAAGTCCTTGTCTTCAGGCTGTTTTGTTGGTCGTGTAAAAACTGTTCAAGTAATGCATCTAGATTTACCATCGATTTCCCTACCTTTTTTTCATATGTTTTTGTATAGATTGTAGCATTTTTATTACTTTTCTACGACGGGCATATACTACCTGAACAATTTAGTTACCTTGGGTAGTAGTAAAATACTCGCTTTCGGACAACTTGACAGATTTGTACACAAGCGAGCCCAGTCACTCAAGTAGGTAGTCTACTACGGATTGAGCCGCAATTATACAACGTTCTATAATCGTTGAGAGTTGTTTTTTTGGTGCATATGTTGGAGGCCTTTTAAATTTTTTTACCTTAAATTAAAGAATAGCAGTGACTGACAGGGAGTTGAAGCAAGAGAAAAATTTGGTTCAAATTCTGACAATTAGTTATTGACCAATTCATTTCTAATAACTATAGTTATTAGAACACGTGTTCTCATCTCGGTTGAAAGGAGGTCTTGAAATTGACAATTGGTGATCGATATAAAACTGGTCAACTTTCTCCAGCAAATGCTTATTACAAGTGGGATGGATATACAGACGGGACACGTTCTCCTAGTCCCACAGATGAAGAGAGTAAAATAAAACTCGAGAAAAGTGAAGTATTTCCACCAATCAATTCGTGTGATAAAGGGGCTTATTGGCGCATGACTTCTTATGCGTAATAAGGTATATAAGATCTTGGTTGGATCCGCCATGATCTTATACCCTTTCTCTTCTTACTTTTTTGAATAAGCATTCTAAAAAGGAGGTAAAAGTGAATTATTTAAAGGTTTATAACAAAGAAAATACAGAATACTATAAAGGGATCACTAGTTTACTAAGTAGCGAAGATTTGCTTATATTAGAACAAGAATCTTGGTTTTTCCCATGGATTCAAGAATATTTCACTCCAAACAGGGTCGTACATAAATTACTACTGAGAAACTCAGACTACGTCATTCAGGGCCTTATCTCTTATTCATATCAGGATAACTTTCTTCTCATTAACTTTCTTGAATCTGCTCCCATTAACAAAACTGACCACGGTTTAAAAATTTCTCCCGCACTAATAACTATCGCATGTATTGAAAGTTTCAAATTAGGTTTTGATGGATTCGTAGCAATGGATGTTAAATTAAACACCAAATTAATCAAATACTATGAAAGTCTTGGAGCAATTTACATTGGACGAAACCGTATGGTCTTGGACACATTTCATCCAATTCAATAATTGATATATACTTAATTAAGGAGGGTGATTTGGATGAATAATTTCAATAATGCATCCACTGTCCATGACAAATTACTTAAAGAAATTGACAGAGAAGAAAATGGGCTCTATGCTTATTCTCAACCCGAAAAAGACCGTATCGAAGCAGATAAACTGGTTAAAGAATTTATTAAAAAATACAAAAAACAACATAAATAGAAGCAGTCTACCGGAGAACCATAGGGTCGGTCCTTTCTGGAAACAATCGGAAGTTTGCGAGAAAAGAAGGCACAGTTAGCTATATAAGCTATCTGTGCCTTCTTGCTGTTTAGTGAAACGCGGGGTCAGGTTTATCGTTCCAACAGGATCTTAAGTTTTTGCCTCATAAACCGCAACAGTTAACCTGACCCCTTGTTCCACCCCTTGTTCCACCAAAACTAAAAAAGATATATTTCCCAAAAATTATAGTATACACTTATATAGAAATGAATCTCTTTGGCACCTAAAGAACGACCGCTTAGCAGAGAAACAAACGGGTGCGGTTGACTAAGATTGGAGTTGAGAAAATGACGAACGTAATGATTGAAGTAAATGGCCTGTCAAAAAGTTATGGAGAGCTTACTGCGGTAAATGAGGTCACCTTCCACGTAAATACTGGTGAGGTCTTTGGTCTGCTTGGTCCAAATGGAGCTGGAAAAACAACAACAATTGAAATGCTCGTTGGATTACGAAAGCCGGATCAGGGGACTGCCATCCTGTCTGGATATGACGTCCGAATGCAACTGAATCAAGTAAAAGAGGTGATTGGCATCCAATTGCAATCCACCTCTCTGTTCGAATTATTAACGGTACAAGAAATTATGGAAATGTATGCGAGCTTCTACCCAAGATCCATCTCGATTCCAGACACCATTGAGGATATGCTCCTAACAGATAAGAAGAATACTAGAATTAAAGCATTGTCTGGCGGACAAAAGCAACGTCTGGCCATTGCCTTAGCTATTATTCATGACCCTAACATCATCTTTCTTGACGAACCCACAACTGGCCTTGACCCGCAAGCACGCAGAACACTTTGGGATATTATCGAAAATTTGAAAGCGAGAGGGAAAACGATTGTACTTTCCACCCATTACATGGATGAAGCACATATTTTATGTGACCGGATTGGAATTATGGATCAAGGAGACCTTATTGCGTTGGACACACCATCCAACCTCGTAAAGAAGCTTCAATCCGAAAGTGCCATTGAATTCTCCTTAGCACAAAGTGCAAATACTACCTTTTTAGAACAGCTACAGGGGGTAAAGCAGGTAACTCAAAGAGGAGAGAAATATGTCCTCTACACGGATAACATCCAAACGTCTCTTATCGATTTAGTACAACAAGCACAGCGCTTGCATATTAATCTCGAAGATTTACAAACAAGAACAGCGACATTAGAAGATGTGTTTATTCATATGACCGGAAGGAGTTTACGAGAATGAAGGCATATTGGCAATTAACATTAGGACAATTACGAATTTTCGCTAGAAATCGTCAGGTATTATTCTTCACGCTGCTTTTTCCTATCATCCTTATGTTTGCACTTGGCTCATTTGCAGGAGGCACTGGTAATAATGCGATTTCGATGGCGATTGTTGATCATGATGACTCAGAAACCTCTCAGCAGCTTCTCTCAAGCTTTGAAAAAAATGAAGCAATTAAATTAGATCAAATAGCTGACATCGATGCAGCATTAGATCAGTTGAAAAAGACGGATTATCAGGTGGTAGTAGAGATTCCTAAGGGCTATGGAGAGCAGGTAGAATCACATACCGATCAATCAGTTCCCTCCATGCTTCCAGTCTATTACAACGAAACCAGTGTTACGACATCACAACTAGCGCTGACTGTGGTGAATGCCACGGTAGATCAATTAAGTAAACGCATGGAAAATTACATACCGGTTGTGGAAGTTCAATCAGAAGGTGTGCGGGGATTAGACTTAGGATATATTGATTTTCTCGTCCCTGGTATTGTGGCCATGATGATCATGAACAATAACATGAATGGGGTAGCAGGACAAATTTCTGCCTGGAGAGAGCGCGGTATTTTAAGAAGAATGCAAGGAACCAGGCTGAAAGCATCCACATTTATTGCAGCACAAATTACCGCCCGTCTGTTACTTAATGGCTTTCAAGCCTTGCTCGTTTTAATCATAGCCAGCCTTATGTTTAATGTAACGGTCAATGGTTCTTGGCTAGCATTAATCACCTTTGTTGTTTTAGGCACACTGGCGTTTATGGCAATTGGCTTTATTATCGCTGGCCTTGCGAAAAATCCAGAAAGTGCTGGACCAATTGCTGCATTCGTTTCCTTTCCTATGTTGTTTTTAGGTGGCGTATTCTTCCCTATTGACAGTATGCCCGAATTTTTGCAGCCATTTGTCAACATCTTGCCGATCTCGCACTTGAGCACAGCGCTTCGCGAAACGATGAACATAGGCACCTCATTCTTCGCACTTTGGCAAGACTGGCTCCTATTAGTCGCTTGGCTAGTCGTGTCATTTTTGATTGCAAGCAGAACATTTCGGTGGGAATAGGAGGTTGGAACGCGGGGTCAGGTTTATCGTTCCAGCAGGCCCATGAGTTTTTTTTCTCTTAGGCCGCAACAGTAAACCTGACCCCCTGTTCCCCGTTCCATTCCTCTAAATCCGTCTCGTCCCTAAAATGTACAAGCTAGCAAGCAGTACAAATAGGATAAATAACCCATTTTGGAAACCGATTGTGTCAATCATCCAACCGAATAGCGGAAACAAAAGCATGATGGAGAAGCTTTCAACGACGCTGATCATTGAAAAGAACGTAGCTCGCGTTCTTGATTCCACTTTCTGCTGGATATAGTTAGAAAAGACTGGCTCATACAGCGTCACTAGCTGCGAGAGTATCAAGAATGATGACACAATTGCCCAATCGGGAGACCAGATAAACAATAGGAAAAACACCAAATAGAGCAAATATCCATACTGCGTAATGCTTTTGAACTGCCATTTGGCCTCTAGGCGATAAGCTACTTTCGCCATCACTACCCCAAGCAAGCCCTCGACGGTAAAAATGATTCCGATCGTAATCGAACTAAACCCTAACCGTGTGAAATACTCCTGTCCATAGAACGTGAGAATCACAATAGACGTAACGATCATAATGAAAAAGATGATTGGCACATGAGCAGACGGGTTATTTCTCCAAATCGATAGTCCATCTTTCAACTGGTTCTCCCACTGCTGTTTTATACCTAGATTAGGACCCGCATCTCTTTCTCTTTTTGGCTCATGCAGAAAGGAGATCGGAATCAGTGCTAGTACGTGGGTCACGATGATTCCCCCGTATACGAGCTCCCAGTTAATCTCTGCCATCCAACCGCCGGTAAGTTTAGCAAAACTAAGGGAGAGAAGTGCTAGAGCAGTCATGTTTCCGAACACCCTTGTGTATTGCTTCTCTTTTCCCTTTTCCTTTAACGTATCATAAATGAGCGCTTCCTCCGCACCGGACTGAAATGTCATAGCGACACCCAAAGTCACAAAGGCCAATCCGAATAAGGATAGTGAATCACTGATCAGCATGAATGTGCCGTAACCAATACTTAGCAGGTTACCAATGAACAGACTAACTTTCCGGCCGTACAGATCCGCAACCATCCCTGTTGGAATCTCCAGCAGCACAACACTCAAATGCATGAGCGCCTCGATCATGCCAACCTCTGTCATACTCATCCCTTTATCGTTCAAGTAGATGACCCACAGTGCCCGGTCAAAGAATAGCTGGGCAACAAAAATATAGATATATATAAATCGAATGTTTCTCGTTAAACTTACTTGCTTCATTTTCCGTATCCTCCAGAATCGGACGATCGAAAAACTCACCCTTATCATCTTAGTGCACAAAAAAACCACAGGAAAAACGACTCACCTGTGGTCAAATAGCGTATACCGATGTATGCAAGGCAAGAAATTTTCACGTCAGATATGTTGTTTTTTGAAACAATAAACTAAAATTAGACATACGTATCCAATTTCGTAAAAAAGTTCCAAAAACAGACGCCATGAATGCAATGTGTGCTTTCACTTCGTCCATACCCAACATGTTCATTTCATTGCCTCCTTTCCAGTTTTGATAGAATTATCATAACATAAATGGAACGCGGGGTCAGGTTTATCGTTCCAGTTTTTTGTTCTGAGCCATGGGGTCAGTTCTTCTGTTCCATTTGATAGGTATTTGGAAGGGCTTAGGACGACAAAAAGGGATGCAAATATGAAGTGCTTGCATCCCTGATTCTTATTAATATTGGTTGTGAAAGATCTGACAATAGTCTCTCACAAGTTTCTGATACGTTTATAACGTGTGCGTTCCAAATTTTTAATTCAACTTCACCATACACACTTCTTACTAGAAAAGAAGATCGTCATCAATAACATCCGGCCTCGTTCTCCTGTCCCGCTCCGGCTCATCTTCCGTATCTTTCTCTTGCTCAGCCCATTCTTCCCACGATATGCCGAATGGTGCTCCGCCATCTGTGTAACCTGCTATAAACGCAAATGTCTCATCACTATCTTCAAACAAGTCCATCTCAGATTCTTGCTTCCGCTTCCTTTCTGCCTTTCGCTTCGCCGCAGCCTGTTGTGTTTGAGTCACCATATTCTTTATTTGTTGCATATATGATTCGCTGTAATGATAACCTAGTGTCTCCAGTTCATTAACTGCACACCATTGATTAACATTGAAATGCCTACTATAGCCTCTGACCAGGTTTTTCCCGTCATATTTTGGAATCCAATGTAGTGCTGCCTGTAGTCGTCGAGGGCGATCCATCCGTTTATGTCGAGGTGTATTACCCTTTTTCTTTTTACGCTTTCCCACCATTTAGTGCCCCTTTATACTATGGAACGCGGGGTCAGATGTATCGTTCCAGCAAGACCTTAAGTTTTTTCTCATAGACTGGAACGGTAAAACTGACCCCCTGTTCCCCTCAAACAAAAAAAGCAAGAGGCACATGTTCGACCTCTTACTTTACAGCTATATTGAATTAAAATATACCGTCCCTTTGAATTGAATGTTGATTTTAGCTGAAGTTTCGATCATTGCTTTTTTGAGATATTCTTTTGCTTGGGTGAATGCGTCTAGCATGCCTTCAGCTTCAATGTTAATGTCAATTGGTCCAAAAGGGATTTCTAATGTAAAAATGTATAGTTTCATGTTGTTTTTCCCCCTCTTTATTTGAGTTTGTAAGCATATAATAACAATTTTAGAAACCGCTTTCAATAGCTTTAATCAAACTGTCACAAAATTGTAAAGGTTTTCATATAAAGGGTAGTTTTTTCAAAGTAAAAGGACAGCAAGAGGATTATCCAGAGCAAAGTAACTCCTGCATCGCTGATCCGTATATCATACCTCGCCCATCACTACATTCCCCACCGTAAGATTTGTTATAATAAAAAAAGACAAACCAGATTTCACATGCCCCCAAGAGTTTCCTAACATATATAAAATCTGCAATTCTTGCAAATAGAGGAGAGAATCGGGATGACAAAAAAAGAAAAAGGGTTGTATATCGGTTTAGGTGTTCTAATCGGATTCTTAGTTAGCTTGCTATCCTACAAAAATTTCAAACTTAATAATATCGGGAACGTGAAGGAACTAACGATTGTACACGGTGATCTCTATAAAGAAACGAAGGAAAAAGATTCAGGTAATACAACCGAATAAACAGTTCCCTAATCGGCAAGCGTGATTCACTCTTATCTTTCATTCCAACTTGGACATGTTAAAGGTAGGAGGTGAAGAAATGGTCGATAAAGAAACAATGAAAACCTTAGAAGAAATAGATGGTCTATTGAACCCTAAACGAGCAACGAACGGAAACATAGCCGCTGACGCAACTACTGTAAACAGCGTAAGTGAAGGCACATTAGATAATCGTGTTACCGACGAAAGACATAATGATAACGCCCGTGCCGCAGCGGCTATGGAACAAGAAAACCCACGCATTAATACGGACAATTTGTGAGAATTGGTCCGGTCTACATTGTTAAGGTTCAGGGATGCTACACACGATGTGGTTGCATCCCTTTTTCACTTTAAATTCAGCAGGCTATTTCTGTCACCCTCATCTAAAATGAAAAAGTTTCTACTAAAATAAATGCACGTTACTGGAGTGATCATCCCCATTTTATAGTGTGTTGCGGCCTCTAATAACAAAAAGCCAAAATATACAGTTTTATTTTGGCTTTTTTAAAGATATTAAAGTTATTGAACGAACGCCCGTTAGTTGAACCCTTTCTTTTTTAATCCCTTTAACAATAAATCAATAACATAAAAAACCAATGCCCCAATTGAACCGTATACCCCAAATATCATTCCATTTTTAATGGTAGATAAATCTATTGAATAGCCATTTGAAGGGGGACTTAGAGTTAAGATGAATACCAAAATAGTTAATATCCCAACAACAAAACCAGCAATTATAAAGTAGAAAAACTTTATCCAGTTTTTCGTTGTCCACTTGTCAATTAGTATAGAACACGTGATTCCGCCCAGTATATATGCTCCACCTGTTATGGGTAAAAAAAGGAGAAATCCATTTCCTAAAGAATCATGAAAAACTAATGTTAATATTAGGCTCGATAAAAAAGTTGATAGCAGAGCAACTTTAAATTTGATTAACAAAGTATTCTCCACCTCCTCAATAATCGTGAAACAAACAGTGATTCCACTATCGTTAATACCATCATACATGTTTTTTTAAAAAAGGAAATATTTATAAGATCGTTTCACTTTATCAAGCAAAAACTCTATCCTCTCTTTCAAGCAGTCACACAATTTGGATTGCCATATTTATTGGCGCTCCTTTTAAATTCCACCATTTTTAAGTTTTTTTGGAATTTTATGTTAGTATAAAACTAGCAGGAAGGTGAACCGTGGGGTCAGGTCTATCGTCCCAGCAAGACCTTAAGTTTTCATAGACTGGAACAGTAAACCTGACCCTCTGTTCCATTTAACAAGTGGGTGGTCATATCATATTGGCGATCCTTTTATATTTGAATAATTTCAATAATTACTGGAATTTTATGCTAATATTAAAGTAAACAGACGGCTATGGTAATAACTAGATCTAAAAACACCCTACAACGGAAAGGCGGATTATAGGTGTCAAAAAAACTAATAATCACCTTATTTATTTTGTCATCATTGTTGTTAATATCTTTTATTTGGTTTGGTTTTAACCCAACATTAGAGAAGGCAATAAACCGATATTATAGTTCAGGGGAAGTTATTAATATCTTTGAATATCATGACGAAATAGTTGCTTTTAGATATCGTAGTAAAGATGGTGAAGAAAAACTTGTAATAAATGAATATCAAAAACATTTTGGTAACTATTCGATTAATGAAGGAAACAGTATGGCTATTGAACTATCAAATACTAATCTTACAGGCTTTATTACAGACTATTTCTTTACCCACTCAAAAACTGGACTAACATATCTATACGGACTAATCAATAAACCTCAAAATGTAAAGGAAATAAGCGTTACTTATGAAGTACCCCAAGCTAATTCAACTTCGAAAAAAGTGAATGTAAGTTCTCCGGTTGATAATGGAATATTTTTGGTTAATATAGCTCATGAAAAAAATGAAAACTGGTTGTTTTCTTTTTACGACGAAAATGGAAAGATAATTAAGGAAACTTCTGAATTCGCTTATTGAACAATCGGGATGCAATATTTACTTTAATAAGGGGATGCACCATTGTTCCATTAACGGTGCGGAATATTTTCAAAGTAATATCGTCCTGCTTATACAGCGGACAAATAGAAGTTAGGAACGAAATTTGAACTGAGAGACCGAACGAGTAATCGACGGATTAATAAATATTCAATAGTTTGACTCAACCATTATTTTTTCGTTCAGTGCTGAAATTAAATAGTTTTGGTAAGAAAAAGGGGGAGTAAGATGAAAAAGATAGGTCTGTGGCTGTTAATTGGTGGGCCTGCTTTGTGTATAGTGGGGGTTTTAGCTGTCTGGCTTATATGGAAGTATGAACCTGTACCGAACAAAAGTGAAGTAGAAGAAATGGTAGGTGCAGGTAACCTTGTGGAATTTGGAGAAGTCGAAGGGTCATACCTTTTTACTCCAAGAAACTACGGTTACTACAACGATGAAAATATTTACATTGTGGAACAGTATCTGGATAAAGGAGAAGAATACGGAAACCAGTATGTTCTCATAGGAGAAGGGATAGAACTGATGGCCTCTGATGAACAAGCCGTCAATCAAGTGAAATCCAAATATTCGGAACAGATCCTTCAGTCTCATCATGAGAATCTTCAAGTGCTATCAAAACATCAAATGAGTGTTTATAAAGATAATGAAAAGGTTAGAGAAGCGTGGCTTTTTAAAGTAACTTTTGATTATGATGGTGCTCACTTTTTGTCTTTTGTATTGCCTGCACAAGTGGAAGAAGACAAATTCAATTTTTTCGAAAAAGGGTTTGAAAAGTTACTGCAATTCTAACTATTATACAATCCCCCGTAATTCACCTTTACTATGAAAATTAAATATAGTGTGGATTATTGCTCTTGTCTCAATTCCGAAATTACTTTACTTGCTTTGTTTATGATTGGTGCACTACCAGGATCGATTTATTTTCATTAGTACTTCATACATTATTTTCACGGTCCGCAAGTTAGTAGTATTGTAGTTATTGATGCAGCAGTTCCTATTTTCCTAAAGGATACAACCATTAACAAGGTATCCAAATGGGCTTTAATGTCAGCTAAAAACTATGCGAGGTGTCCCATGAATAACATACCCTTTCGAAAAAGATTAAAAGAATTGGTCGTTGATTATCTGGTCATACTTTCTTACTTGCTCTTACTATTGATTGTAAACCTGGGAATCAACTTTTTCATTTTAGACGGAATTCCGGAATATACAGAAATCCAAACACAATTGATAGCCATATTTACGTCCGTAATGCCAATCATCTTTATCTTTTCATATTTAGATTACATCAAAAATGGATCTGTTGGGAAAAAGGTCTCCGGTCTAAAATTGACATACAAAAAGCGTAGGTTCAGTTCAAGTTTAACAAGAAACATCATCAAGTTTTTACCTTGGCAGTTAGGACATATAGGGGTTATTCACGGGATGTACAGTGATTTTTCAATAACTGCTATTGTCATCATGAACAGCGGCACCCTGCTTGGCTTACTATTGCTGCTTATGGGATTATACAGAAAAGACAAACGACATTTGGGCGATCTGATAGCCGGCACAAAAGTAGAACTGCAATAAGGGAACGCGGGGTCAGATCTATCGTTCCAGCAGGAGCTTAAGTTTTCATAGACTGGAACAGTAAACCTGACCCTCTGTTCCATTTAAGGAGTGCGAATCTATGCAACTTATTATTAAATTTTCTATCTTAACGACAAATCTCTCAAAAAATGAACTAGAAAGTCAGTTAGCCCAATCTAACATAAAAGAATTGCTTAGACTTGAGGAATGGATCGATGGAAATGTACGTTGTGAATTTACTATTGATTACAACGAAGATTTATTAAACCAGCTAAGAAAAACTTTCCATGAGCAAGGGATCATCATGGGAGAGCATTACTGTTCTGTCTTTAGAAATGAAGAATATGAACACGCTCCTTTATTTCGTCTGATTTCTATTGGGCGGGATTCTTATGAAAGCAAAAGAACTAAGTTTAAAAAAGAAACAATTTGTGATCATTGTGGTTTTTTCACTTACCATTTAGATGGTAAATTAGGGATGAATACGAGGCAATTGAAAAACAAAATTTTAGTCAATGTAGATTATAAGCATTGGGTTTTATCAGAAGAAGGCGCAGAGTTATTTGCCAAATGGGGAATAACAGGATATAAGTTGACACCTGTAAAGCACACTGGCCATAAAGAAACAGAAATTCCAGGATACTTAATGACCGATATAAATTTACTTCCAAAACCAAGTCAAAGTACTATTACCATTGAAAAAGAAGGGAATGGTTGTATCAATTGTAAGGTAGAAGGGTACTATTCTCTACCTATTTATGAATCAACTGTAACTAGTTATATGAAAGATATTAACTTTAGTACAGAATACCACGGATTTGGTCCCTTTGGGGCTGTTCGATTGCTCTATCTAAGTAAACGTTTACGACAATTGTTACTGGAAAATGGATACACAAAAGAAGTACGAAACCCCTATATCCCTGGCAAGCAAAATATGCAAATTAAAGGCTGGTATATGGATCCTATACAAATTAAGTGGAACGCGGGGTCAGATTTATCGTTCCAACAGGACCGTAAGCTTTCATAAACTGGAACAGTAAACCTGACCCTCTGTTCCATTCTTTACAATCGCCCTTTTTTATCGTATTATTATGCTATACGATATATCGCGTCACATAATAACGCATAACATAATAGTTAACCGAACGAAAGAAGGTATAAAGTAATGGCATATAATGGCGGGCCGATGACGGAAGCAATGTATTATGTGTTACTGGCCCTGATGCGCCCTAACCATGGGTATCAGCTGATGCAGGCAATTACGGACGTGTCGAATGGTCGGGTGCAAATGGGGCCGGGCACACTTTACGGGGTACTGTCACGGATGCAAAAGGATGGACTGATCTCTTTAGCAGATGATGATGGCAGAAGGAAAACCTATGAAATTACGCAAGATGGAGAACAGGCGCTGCGGATCGAGTATCGGCGGTTACAAGCATTGATTGAAGATAGTAAGATTTTAGAGGCAGGTGATGAGCATGAGTAAGACAGTTTACAAACTTCGGCCGAATGATTTTTGGCGAATCGGTGAGCATGAAAGCTGGTTTACGGACATGGCGGCTCGAGGGCTTCATCTGAAAAAGATGGGGATCTATTTTGCCAAGTTTGTAAAAGGTGAACCGAAGCAAATGAAGTACAGAATCGAAGTTTCGATAGATAAGGAGATTACATCAGAGCAAATCGAAATGTATGCCGAAAGTGGTTGGGATTATGTAACAAGATATCAATTCTTTCATGTATTTTCATCACCTGTTGAACTTAATGCACCAGAGCTTCATACAGACCCTGCCGAACAATCGTATACATTAAAGGAACTGGACAAGAAATTAGCGAAGAATGCTATCATGATTTTTATTGGCATGCTCCTCATGTTCGGCATCATGTTTTCCCTGTTGTTTATGAGTGGGACACCCACGTTGAATGTGATTGAAGGCGGTGCTATTCAACAAATTATTACAACGATCTTTTTCGTATATATCACCTACATTATGCTGCAGGCATCCTTATCAATTCGGGCATTGCGAAAAAATCTTATCGAAGGAAAAGCCATTGACCATCACGCGCCATGGAGAAAGCACCATCGTCTCCGTACGATAATTACGCTACTATTTACAATAGTAATAGGCGTGAGTGCTGTTATCCCGTTCGTACAACTTGCTAAAATGGACGCGAAAACATTGCCAGAAGCAAGTACCGACTTACCGATTGTTAGATTAGCGGATGTAGAGCAAAATCCGGATTTGATTCGAGCGGAACCGACATATATGCAGGACAGTGTTGATTGGGGCAATCACTATTCGTATAATTGGAGCCTATTCGCACCAGTGCAGTATGAAACAGTTGAATCTGGTGTTGTCCCCGATGAAACGTGGCCAGACGGTAGTGGTGAATATTCACCAAGCATCGAAATAAAAGTCTATCAACTTCGTTTTCCAGCAATGGCTGAGCATTTGATTTATGATTTAATAGATCGATATGAACATAGAAGCAATACTTTTGTAGAAACACAGCATCCTGCATTTGATCTTTTGCTCGTTCATGAAGAAGATGAATCCAAAAAAGTATATGCTTCTAAAGGAAAAGCCGTCATTTATGTAGATTATTTTGGCCATGCAGATACAGATGTGATTATTGATAGTATTGTTGAGAAAGTTGATTTGGTTTTGAAATGATATGGTGGAACGCGGGGTCAGGTTTATCGTTCCAGCAAGACCTTAAGTTTTTTTCTCATAGACTGGAACAGTAAACCTGACCCTCTGTTCCACTTAAAAAGTGACAAGTACCAAAGATGGACACTTTCTGCAAATTTGTCCATCTTTGGTGCCTGTCAGCATGTAATACTATTCCAGAAAATGCCCCTTGTTCAATATAGACATCATCTTCTTATTGTAGATTAATATCCCCTGTCTCAATTGTCCTAGACAGAAAATCCGGTTATGTCCACCTGAAGCTGTCTCATCTACTTTTCAGTCTATTCGAGTCGTGTGATAACAAGGTGTGCTGAAACAGGTTCTGTTCCTCCGGCGAGTGGAGTGATGGTAAGAGCCGCGGCATTGTCAGCGGGATTTCTTACAGTGAGTATTGAATTGATGCTAGTCGTTTCAACAAGAGCCATTCCTACGATCTGAGAAGTACCGGTCGCTCGCCCAACCACCGTATAGGCTAGTTCTGTGCCATTAAGGGTTAAAACCAGTTGGCCAGCTTCAGTCACACTCACCTGAAACAAGACCTGATAGGTGCCGATATCAGCCAAATTAAATGAATCATCACTAGTGCGGGCAATCGATCCACCAGGACTGGTTGGCCCATTTTCCGGAAAGTCTACATCTCCACCGGTAGCAACTGTTGCAGCATTATCAGGAGGCATTAAAGCATAAAAATCTGCATAGGCCAATACACCTCCAGCTGGACCCGCTGCTCCTGTGGCACCTTGGATACCAGTAGCCCCTTGAGGACCAGTGGCACCTGTGACGCCTTGGATACCAGCGGCTCCTTGAGGACCAGTAGCTCCCGTCACGCCTTGGATACCAGTAGCCCCTTGAGGACCAGTGGCACCTGTGACGCCTTGGATACCAGTAGCTCCTTGGGGTCCTGTAGCTCCCGTCACTCCTTGGATACCAGTAGCTCCTTGTGGGCCAGTGGCTCCTATGACACCTTGGATACCAGTGGCTCCTTGGGGTCCTGTAGCTCCCGTCACTCCTTGGATACCAGTAGCTCCTTGAGGACCGGTGGCTCCCGTCACTCCTTGGGTACCAGTAACACCTTGAGGACCAGCGGCTCCCGTCACTCCTTGGATACCAGTAGCTCCTTGAGGACCAGTAGCTCCCGTCACTCCTTGGATACCAGTAACACCTTGAGGACCAGTAGCACCCGTCACTCCTTGGATACCAGTAGCTCCTTGAGGGCCAGTGGCTCCTATGACACCTTGGATCCCAGTGGCTCCTTGGGGTCCTGTAGCACCTTGAGGACCGGTGGCTCCCGTTACTCCTTGGGGTCCTGTTACTCCTTGGGCTCCCGTTACTCCTTGGGGTCCCGTTACTCCTTGGGCTCCCGTTGCTCCTTGGGGCCCGGTGGCTCCTTGGGGTCCTGTAGCACCCGTCACGCCTTGGATACCAGTAGCTCCTTGAGGACCGGTGGCTCCCGTTACTCCTTGGGGGCCTGTTACTCCTTGGGCTCCCGTTGCTCCTTGGGGCCCGGTGGCTCCTTGGGGTCCTCCTTGGGGTCCGGTGGCTCCCGTGGCGCCTTGGGCTCCCGTGGCTCCTTGGGGTCCGGTGGCTCCTTGGGGTCCTGGAGATCCCTGTTGATATGATATTGACTTCACCATATCTCCTTTGATAGGGGGCTTATTGTAGCAATTGTTAGACGAACATTTACAAAAATCATCGGCAAATCCACAATTTTCACAAAATTCCAAAAGTATCACCTCTTAATTTAGTATTACTTTTACATTCTATTTAGTAAATTCACATTTTGATTGTGCTTCTTAACTAACATCAGAAAACAAGAATGAGGGACAGGTAGATATCACCGAAAAAGCACTCAATTTACTACATCGTGTGATTTTCTCCCAAAATTCCGATACTAAATAAGGATATAGGGTTGGGGTCTTTGATATTATCACCATAAAGTAGACATAATTTCTTTTTGTGTTAAAGTGTCTAGGATCTGAGACCCTGGGGGCAGGTTTCCAGTAGGACCTTAAGTTTTTTCTCATAGACTGGAACAATAAACCTGACCCTCCGTTCCATTGTCAACGCACTACATGTCGGCTAATGCTTACCGGCTGCACGGCGCATTCGGGACTTTCACCCTAAAGATGTATGTGCTGCCAGGCGCAAAAATAGCCGCAATCCTTTATGGGATTACGGCTTTTTTAATAGGCATATATCCAATGTAAATTCAGGACATGACCCGCTTATTAATGAAATAATTTTAGAAGCTATAAGATCCTAATCATGCCTTTCTCTTATGCGTCTTTAAGAGAACCGGCTGCTTTAGCTCGAATTCTGGTTGCGTTTCCTGGAAGATATGCTAATGGAACGTCTTCAAAATCAACAATCTCCACTCCAAAGGGATCTGCTCCTGCTGCAACTGCTTCTTCCTTTGCCATTTCCTTCGCTAATTCCAAGGTTTTTTCTCTGCCTAATTCATCTAGTTTAAACACTTTTTCTATTTGTCCACTTACCTGAGAGATCGCAGAGCCAATAGCGTTTGCAACACCAAAGTGGTCTGGACGATGAACAACAGAAGCACCTTTTAATTTTTCTGGGAGCAACACACTTCCACCACCTACTAATATAACAGGTACGGGATCTGCAGTTGTTTTCATGCGATCAATTGCTTCCTCCACTTGTTCTACTAGCTTTGAAAATGCCTTATCCACCATATCTTTGTCTAAATCAGCAACCTTAGTAGCGTCTCCAATGTCTCCCATGCCTTTGGCAACAATAATATCTGTTGTTGTTAAGATATCACCACCAAATACATAGGCTTCTTGTTGCAATCGATAGCCCACGCTGTCAGGCCCTAATTTTACAGAACCATCTTCATTGACACGGACAATCGTTCCGCCACCAATTCCAACAGAAGTAATATCTGGCATTCTAAAATTAGTACGAACCCCGCCAATTTCAACTGCTAAAGATGATTGTCTTGGAAAGGAATTGACGAGTACACCAATATCTGTCGTTGTTCCGCCAACATCAACAACGAGTGCGTCCGATTGATTCGTTAAGTACGAAGCACCACGAATACTATTCGTAGGACCACAGGCCACCGTTAAAATTGGATATTTCACGGTATATTCAACAGACATCAATGTGCCATCATTTTGACTAAAGAACACCTTTGCATTAACGCCTTCCTCTTTCAGTGCTTGAACAAAACCATTTGCAGTGTTCCGAGCTACATCCATAACCGCAGCATTAAGGATGGTTGCATTCTCTCTTTCTAGTAACCCAACACTACCAATTTCACTTGATAGCGAAATCGCTACATCTTCACCAAGAATCTCTTGGAAAATTTTCTGGGCGTGATGCTCATGCTCCGTTGAAACCGGAGAAAACACCGAAGTGATTGCAATCGAGTCTACTTTACCTTTAAGCTCATGTGCTATTTCAGATAAATGCGCTGTATCTAGTTCAGCGATTTCACGTCCATCAAATTCGTTCCCACCTCGAACGATATATACGTGTTTTCCTAGAATATTTCGTAAATCATCCGGTACACCAATCAAAGGCTTGATCCCTATCGTCGCAGGTGCTCCAATTCGAACTGCTGCTACCTTATTTAACCTTTTTCTTTCTACAATGGCATTGGTGCAATGTGTGGTACCTAACATCGCATATATAATATCTTCTTTTGGCACGTTTGCCTCTGCAATTATTTTTTTCACCGCTCTATAAATACCGGTACTTACATCCTCGGTTGTCGGTTCCTTTGTCTCTGAGATAACGTTATACTGCTCGTCTAGGATAACCGCATCCGTATGTGTGCCGCCAACGTCTATACCAATACGATATCTACCCATTTACTCCTCCCCCTTTCCAGCTAGCTTTTCAACAGGGGTATATGCTACGTCATATCCAAAATAAGATGGTCCAGCAATTTCAATTGCCTTTTCTGTTCTCCACTTAGGATCGCAAGGCATGCCAATAACAATACAACGCGCACCGTATCTTAATCCTTCTGTTGTAATTGGCATTCCAGTTTCAGCATCAAGGACTGCAATTAAATCAGGAGTCACACAGAGCAATTTCTCCTCTGTTTTTGCAAGTAAATGCTCATTTTGAAAATTCAACTCTAGTTCTTGACCTTTGTAATCCTTTATTCCTTCAATAATGGCTGTACCTCTTGCAAACCCTGTCTCCGTTTTACGGTCTATATCTTTTACTTTTCCTTGGAATAGTTTAAATCCGCTAGTAATCTTTAATACTTCATCAATTGCGTCATAGTTTTTCGCTTTCGCTTCTCTAATACTGCGACCAATCTTTTCTTCTAGGCTTAAGCTATTGCGAATGGCCGATCGTTTGAGGTCTTTCCCCTTCATCGGATAAATGGCTAGCATGACCGATCCGCCCATTTCAATTGTTGCTCCACGAGCTAATCGTTCCGCCCATACACTATTGATAGTATTTAACAGCATCCCGTTTCCCTTTTCATCTGAAAGAACCATCGGGGTTGCCTCTAATCCATCTAGATAAAAGGTCACCATTTGCAGTTCAGGAAATGCACGTCCCATACCGTCACAATCTACCACAGGAATTCCTTGGCGAGCAGCTAAAGCAAATGGAAGTAATGAATTTACTCCCCCAGCTTCGATTGGCATCGTAGCATAAATTTCTTCACCTAAGTAATCACGCAAGGACTGAAAAGCGGTAACAGCTTCTTCTCCACTTGGAACCTTTTCAATCATTACGGTCGGAGCACCCATCATAGCTGATGGTACAATCATTGCATCATCAGGAACTTCCTCTGGATCTAGTAGTTTAATAGGACCATATTCTTCTATGGCTTGAAGCGCCATTAATTTTCCAATATAGGGGTCACCACCGCCACCTGTGCCTAAAAGTGCTGCACCAACAGCAATATCTTCTATCTCTTGCTTGTCCAATAACCTCATGAATTCCCCTCCAATTATTTACATGCTTATTGTGTTCGAAACTTTTACCGGCACTACCTTTGAAACAACGAACTGTAAAACAAGGGCAACTAGAAATGCATCAAATCCAGAAGCACCTGTTAATGTGAACAATCCAAACCCGTTAGGTGCTGGAGTTGTCATGAACGCTACTAAGGCTGCAATCACCCAAACACTTATACCAGGTACACTAACAGCAGTCATATTGTCCAAATTATCAAAGCTATACTTTTGCTTATTTGCAAAATAATCTGCTACATAAATTCCTCCAATTGGTGGAATGAGCGTGCTTAAGAAAGTTAGGAATGGAATAAAATTATCGTAAATACCACCAATTGCTAACGCCGTACCAATTACACCAGCGATAATGGTAAGCACAAATTTTGGTATTTTCTTGAAAATAACCGAAAACCCTAGCGCAGATGAATATAAATTATTATCGTTAGTAGTCCATTGAGCCAAAATCAATACTAATAATGCACCTGTTCCCCAACCTAGATTTAACATAATCGCCACAATATCCACTTGTGTTGTCGCTTTTGCAATTATTATTGAAGCAATAAGCACTAAACTAAATCCTGCAAAAAAACCTACAAAAGATGAAATAACTGCATCCTTTGGTGTCTTTGCATAACGTGAAATATCGGGCCCTATAATTGCTCCAACTGCAAGCGATCCAATGATCATGGAAACTGCAACACCAATCGTAAGTGGTTCTCCAAACAAGTTATCTAACACTTGACTTTCACTTGAACCGTTAACCACTTTAAAGAGTGAAGCGACAATCAAAATCCCTAATAAAGGTATAGCTACTATACTTAACTTTTCAATAGCTTTATAACCAATAACAGCTGTTGTTGTCATTAAAATACCACCAATTAATACAAGGAGCTTCGTGTTTATTTCTACGCCGAACGCGTTATCAATCACCTGTGCAAGACTCGCACCAAACAAATCTAATTGAACGCCAAACCATCCAAATAGAGCAATCGCAATAACAACGGATACCGCATAAGCTCCATATCTTCCAAGTGCAAAAGTAGAAACTAAAGCAGTTGATAAATTAGTTTTTGCCCCTACGAGACCACAAAGTGCACTCAATACTGCAAGTAGGAAAGTGCCTATAAATGTTGCAATAATAGCTTGCGGCATTGTTAGTCCACCAGCTAGAGTTCCCCCTAAAATTATTGCAGAAAGTGCAACTATTGCCCCCAACCAAACAATCGATAGAACAAACCATCCTTTTCGTTTATCTTGTGGGACTGGTTCTCGCTCATAATCCTTCACAACTTTTTGTTCAGCAGCCTTAGACATATTATGTCCTCCCCTTTAACCTTAATAATATTTACACAGAAATTCCATTCCAGAATTGTTTAAAAAGAATTTCCAATCGTTCATATATTTGTTGCTCGTTGTAGCGTTGCATCTCCCAAAATATCCCGTCCATTAAACATTGGAACGCGATAGATAATTCATTACTATCCACTTTCTTGATTTCGCCATTTTCCATACCATATTCAAAAAGTTGATAGAGCAAATCGTATTCTCTTTTCTCTAACACTTCAAATCGTTTTGCTATATCATCTTTTAAAAAGTCTGGTGGAGAGATGATTAGTCGGATAAGTATTTTGGATTTTATTTCTTCTTGGAACTGAAAATTAACAGCTGCTTTTAGAATCGTATAAAGCTGTTCTTTGACAGTTTTACTCTTTTGTAGTTGCATTTCTACAGCAGATAAGTGACCTTCAAGTGCCTCTTGATAGATACTTGTAAAAACTTCATCTTTATTTTTAAAAAAGGCATATACGGATGGCGCCTTAATCCCTACTTCGCTTGCAATTTCCTTCATCGTCATCCCACGATAACCATGTTCTGCGAATAATTTAGCTGCTGCTTCTATTATCTGATCTCTAGTTGACATAGTGCCTCCTCTATCACCTAACTAACGTTCGTTAGGTAACTTGCTTAAAAGAATATTATCACACTTGTTTTTAGAAAACAATAATTTTTCTGAATAATAAGTTAAAGGTAAGTGGGATAGCGGATTTAATCTTCTAATTGTGCCTTAGTCTGTTTATGTGGTTTGCAGGGTCAGGTTTATCGTCCCCGCAGGACCTTAATTTTTTCTCATAGACTGGAACAACAAACCTGACCCCATGTTTCATTTGACACATCCTTTAAAATGTTATATATTTCTAATATAAAGTTATATATTTCTAACATTTGGTGGTGAATTAATTTGAAGAAGTTAAAGCTATCGGTATTAGCAGTTACTTCTCTTGGTGTTGTGATTGGAATGTTATATCAAGCTGTTTCCTTATTTCGCAAAAATGACAGTATAGCTGCAGTACTTTTTGCTTATTGGATTAGTGAGCTTTATTGGGTTTATTTTAATGATTTCAAAAAGACTTTTGTCTGAACTAAAACAGGGCATCTCTTTTGATGATGAGCGCTCTAAAAAAGTAAAAATACATGCAGCAGGAACTGCATACTTTTATTCCTTATATATTTGGATTGCTTTACTTGCTTTCCAAAAATACCTCAACAAAGATGACATTTTAATTTTAGGGTTGATTGGGATGGGATTAAGCTTATTAATTTCATGGTTGTTTACCAAGAATAAGAAAGGCTTAGAGTAATGAAGACAAGGATTAAGGAATACAGAGCAAAGCATAGTATGACTCAATTAGACCTTGCAAAAGCGGTCGGTGTAAGAAGAGAAACGATTAGCTTCTTAGAAAAAGGTGAGTATAATCCATCCTTAAAACTTGCAATAAAAATTGCTCACCAGTTTCACATAAGTGTGGAAGACTTGTTTATTTTTGAAGACAGTGATTTCGAATAATTTCCATTCCAGGAAGGAGGTGCTTTAGATGTTCGTATATCTGTATCACAAAATGAATAAAACTCAACAGCAAATCACATTAGCAATAACACTAATTATATTAATCACCGGTTCTTTACTTCTTCTTATATAATGTAATCCACAGCGACAGTTACTTTGTCCCATCTATCATAGCTTTCAGTGCAAAAATCCGCACTCAAAAACATACCCTATAGAGGCAATTTAATGCTCTACAGGGTATGTCTTTAGCGCGCTAGCAGATATGTTTAAGGCTCCCAACGACCATTCACGATCGCCACAATCTTCCAGATGTCATATTCATTAAGTTCATACACAAACTTTAGACTTTTCCAATCCAAATCACTCGTTCCTTCGATATAAAATTCAACGATTTTTGACTGTGGAAACACTTCTTCTAGATTTGAATCTATCATGTTGCTTACATCTGTATGAACTTTGTCGGCGTTTAGAAACAGTTCTGCTCGCAGGCGTTCATCAAAATATTCACTTGATGTTAAGCTTATTTCCGTTCTCGCCTCTCCGTACCCCCATACATATTTCGTGTCGTCTTCTAATAAGTGTTCCACTTCGTTTTGTCTAAAACCGACGGTATAGTCTTCAATGTAGCTTGTTGGAGAGAAAAATACTCCTTTGCTTTCGTGAACGTTGCTAGCAAGAAAAGACATATCGCGGTTATTAATCGCTTGAAGGGCTTCGGTTGCTTTTTGTTCGATTGATACAGGTTCTCCCAAAGCATCAGCTTCGATTTCACTTAAAATCTATTTCCCCTCCTGCCATTCGGCGTGATAAGTCATCTCTACATGGCCAATCAGTTCGTTATTGCGCTCTTGAATTATTTTGTAGTGGTCACTGCTTACTTCTTCAATCTTAAAATCAACATCTTCAGCTAACCACGTCGGTGCATCCTTGGCGATGGCATGTAGTACTTGGTAAAGCAGTTGCGGAAGAAACGAAAAAATGGTGACACTCCAGAAATTGATACTGCACCATATGTTAAGGATAAAAGATCATACTTGCCACTCCGGGTTGATTTGTGAGGAAATTGGAATAGATGTCAAATGGAATCAAGCAAATCATTTGGTCATACTACGAATAAATGAGTAAATGATGGAAAGAGGAATGACTCTGGGGGAATGTCTACCGCAGAGCCAAAATAAAGGTGGTAGGCAACATTTTTGATTTTAAGCAACAATATTGACATACCATATTAATATAATGGGATAATATTAAATTTTAGGTTGTAATTATTGGAGGGGTTTTTTTATGACGCCAGAACAAGTTGTTAGAGAATTTTTTGAAGAAGTACGATCAGGTAATAATCCAGATTACTCAAATCAATTAATGGCTGAACAAGTTTTGGCACATCAAATTGTATCAGAAGAAGAACAAACAGTGTTGAGGACACCTAAAGATTATGCTGAACACGTAAGAGAAATGATTGAAGTATATGGTGATTTTTCATTAGAAATTCAAGAATTCTTAGTTGACGGAAACAAAGTATATGTACGATGGAGACAAAAGGGTTTGCACGTAGGGGAAATCGATGGATACCAACCTACAGGGCTACCAGTAATAGAAAAGGCAAGTGCAGTGTATAGAATAGAAAATGAAAGAATTTCAGAGTATTGGATTCAGATTGATAGATTAGGTATTCAAAAACAATTAGAGTACAATAAATATATTAAATAACACTCGTGTTGCATAAAAGTTGTCGTAATTTTCAGTTTAATTATTCTTGCTGTTTAGAGTCAAAAAAGTAAATATCCAAATAAAGGTGGCTCCGTCCATTTGAGAGTGGAACAACAAAACTGACCCCGCGTTCCACCTACCCATTCTTCAACTCAATTTCGAACCGGTCCATAAAGTTTCTGGCGGTGCTAGACAGTCGGTTTTTCTTTAAATAAACCCAGCCAAACGATGTTGGAAAGTCGGGTAGATGCTTTATCTTTTTCGGTAAGGCTAGTTCGGAGTCTGGAACTTGGGACAAGTGAAGGGAGTAATCATAGCCTACTGTTACAACATTTTCTTCACTTAGCGCTTTCGTTAATGCTACAAGATTTTGCGTGGTGAAAAGGATGGAGATTCCGCCGTATGTACTCGTGAATGCTTCGACGAATCGATAAATAAAATCATCATCATATAGTACGAATGAGTAATTTTTCAATTCTTCAGGGTCCACTTCTTTACTGCGGCCGAGCGAAGAATTTTTATGTACAAAAGCTACCATCTGTCCTTGGAGAATCGGCGTAAATTGATAATTCAGCTTTTGGTCGACAGGAATTTCTCTCTCTGATATTAAGCCAATATCGATTAGTTCTGCATCTAATTTACGTATAATTTCCTTTGATGAGCTTTCATTAACCTCGATCGATACGGCTGGGAAAGCTTTCTTAAAATCAATTAAAACATTCACTAGCGTAGGCATTACTCCGGGAGTTAATGCGATGCGCAGTGTTGTCTGCATGTCTTCTTCGTGTCCTGACGCTTCTTTTCGTAGCTCTTCCAAGTCATTTAAAATAGTGATTGCTTTCTCCACGATTGATTTTCCTTCTAACGTGAGGTATGTGCCATTTCTTGAGCGATTAAACAGTTTTACCCCAAGTTCATTTTCCAAATTGCCCACAGCCTGACTTACTGCTGATTGAGAAATATGAAGCTTTCGCGCTGCATTCGCAAGTGAATTGTTTTTCGAAATTTCTACAATATACTTCAGTTGCTCAATGTTCATCGTAGCCTCCCATCTATAAGTAAAACTTATAGTAACTTAAGATATGTTAACTTTAACTTAGTATACAACACGTTTATAATCAAATTAATGATTATTTTAAATTTTTGCATAATTACAGCTTCGATTTATGGTAGCGCTTTCTTATCAAATCTTATAAGGAGATGATTTCATGAGTGAACAAAAGTCGGAATATTTCTATGATGTCGTTATTGTCGGTAGTGGCGCAGGCGCTTTAACCACGGCTATTACAGCAGCAGATCAAGGATTGAAACCAATCATTATTGAAAAATCGGATGTATGGGGTGGTTCATCTGCCATGTCTGGTGGCGGGGTATGGATCCCGAATAACCCAGTTTCAAATGCTTACGGTGTAAAGGACAGCGCCGAGGAAGCCCTCACCTACCTAGAGGAAGTTATTGAAGATGTTGGTCCAGCAAGCTCGAGAGCAAGAAAAGAAGCGTTTGTGAAATATGGCCCAGAAATGGTTTCCTTTTTACAGGACAAAGGAATTACTTGGTATCCTGGGATGGAGTATCCAGACTATTATCCGGACAAACCCGGCGGGAAAATCGGCCGTTCTTTAGATACCAAATCTTTTGATTTAAAAAAGCTTGGTGACATTGGTAAAACACTAAGAAGAGCAGGTATTTTGCCCGTTCCGGTTCGTTCTGGTGAGGTTGCACATCTTCCAAAGGCATTCACGAAACCGAGACATTTCTTTAAGGTAATTAGCTTATTTATGAGAGGGTTTCGGATGAAGATGCTTGGTCAAAATCCGGTAGCGCTCGGTGGTGCACTCGTTTCAAATTTAATGTACATCGTTCAACAATATAATGTTCCCGTTTGGCTAAATAGCCCAATGAAAAGCCTCGTACTGGAAAATGATAAAGTCGTAGGCGTAACGGTTGAACGGGATGGAAAACAATTGACGATTAAAGGGGACGCCGTCTTACTAGCAGCTGGCGGCTTCGCTAGCAATAGTGAGTTTCGTAAAAAATATCAAAAAGTTGGTCGTGAGTGGACATCAGCAAACCCCGACAATACAGGCGACATTGTCCAAGAGGCGATTAATATCGGTGCCGACATGGCTTTAATGGATGATGCGTGGTGGGGCCCATCTGCTGTACAACCGAATGGAGCGGCGAGGTTTATTTTATGGGAACGCTCGATGCCACATACGATTATCGTCGATCATGCAGGAAAACGTTATTTAAACGAGTCAGAATCATACGTCGATGCAGGCCATCATATGTTTGAAAGAGACGAGCATGAACGGGCGATCCCTTCATGGTTGATCCTCGATACACAAAACCGTAACAAATATATATTCGGTGAAGCGATGCCACGATTCACACCGAAAAAAATGATTGATAATGGCTTCTTTACAAAAGCGGATACGTTGGATGAACTTGCTAAGAAATGTGGTATTAACGCTGACGGACTGAAAAATACAGTAGAACGCTTTAATACCTTTGTTGAAAAAGGCGTGGATGAGGATTTCGAGCGTGGGCGCACGGCATATGATAATTATTATGGTGATCCGAGTTATAAGAATCCTAATCTAGGGTCAATTGCCAAAGCTCCCTTTTATGCCGTGAAATTGTATCCTGGTGACTTAGGAACAAAAGGTGGCATGGTCACGGATGAGTACGGGCGTGTTCTAAAAAACGGCAAACCAATCGATGGCTTATATGCAACTGGGAACTGTACAGCCTCTGTTATGGGACGCACCTATCCAGGTCCAGGCTCTACTTTAGGCCCTGCAGTCACATTTGGTTATATCGCGATGCATCATGTGAGTAGTCAGGCAAAAAAACAACAAACAGATCAACAGCCTGTCGAGGTTGGCTAAAACAGGAGAAAGAATCATCGTTTTTGGAATCAAGAATAACGATGATAGATTGGTAGCTTGTTCATTATACTGCTATTAAGTTAGTAGCATCTAGTTGGATGACCTACTCGGAAGTGAGCTCACTCATACGTAAAAGGGTGTTCTAAAGCTAACAGCTTACAGAACACCCTTTTTAACAGATAAGAAAACCTACCTTCCATAGATGTTAGCTAACACAGAAAAATCCAGTCTGTACGGAACGCGGGGTCAGTTTTATCGTTCCAGCTAAATCTTAAGTTTTCATCTCATAGAGTGGAACAGTAACTCTGACCCCGCGTTCCTACACAGCCGCAGCTAGTTAGACCCAACACCTCTCCAAGTTAACAAAAGAAGAGACTTACTTGAAAAATTTCATTCTCTTAGAAATAAAAGCTGTCGCTCGCTTCGGATTAAATCGATAAAGTTTGTCCATAAATTTCGCGTCTTTACCTGCTAGCACACGATATAAATCTTTTTCCATTCCGTCTATAATAATTTCTGCCGCTTCTTGCGGTGCTAATAAAACAGGTGTCTTCTTCTTCTCATCCATCGGTTGATCTTTTAAACCACCCATCCCTGCGCTCTTCGTAATATTCGTGTCCACACCACCAGGGAATACAACGGTCACATTAACATTTGTGTCTAAAAGTTCAGCATACAATCCTTCTGTCATAAGTTTGACAGCAGCCTTTGACGCACCATAAATGGATTGGCCAGGAACAGGGAGAAACCCTCCCATACTTGACACATTCGTAATGTGTCCAACTGGTCTTTCCAATAGATAAGGAAGAAATGTCTTTGTCATATACAACGTGCCGTAAAAATTGATATCGATTACTCGCTTTATCCGGTCAAAGTCAAGCTCGTTTATATCGACAAACGGTTGTATAATCCCAGCGTTATTAATAATTCCGTCTACGGCACCGTGATGTTCGATTACTTTTCTGGGAAGTGCCTCTACATCTTCAAGCTCCTGAATATCCACAATGTGCGTGGACAGTTTATCCGCATGCTCTCCTGCTTGACTGACCGTTTCACTCAGTGTTTCTAGATTAATGTCTACGGCCGCTACACTGGCACCTTTTGCAAGCAGATTTAGAACCAATTCACGTCCTATTCCGCCTCCTCCACCAGTTACGACGATTACTTTGTTAGCTACTTTCATGCTCAGGCCTCCTTGTTTTTTATAAAATCACTCATGACAATCGATTTCATCATTAGGTGCAACTGCATATCGTTTGGAGACTAGTTGATCCAAACGATATACAGATAAAATGTAAGGTAAAGAAATTAACTCAAGAGGTTACCACTTATTTCACTGCTTTTCTACGAAATACAAAGAAGAATCCTGTTGCAATTGCTAGTACAAACAATACATCAATAATAATCGTTGTTATCACCCATTGTGGTGTGTCCGTATTTATACCATCTTCCATCGCATTACTGTTAGCTACGGTATAAAGGATATTGTGCGATGCATCTCTTAACGCCCATAATGTGTCGTTATTATCTGTATTCACTTCTGGCAAGCCTACTGGTGCGATACCAGTAAGGATTAAGTCGTTACCAGCACGGATGCCAAGTTCAAAGTTCATATAAGGGTATTCATTGATCATATAAAAATCTGTATTAACCATTCCACTGAAGCCCCACTCGTTTCGAAGCACCTCTTTCATAAGGGGTGCACTTGCCCCAGCCCATGTATTTCCGATGCTGTTAAAGGAGGACATCATCGCGTATGCACCACCGTCTTTTACAGCTATTTCAAATGGTTGCAAGTAAATTTCTCGCATTGCTTGTTCGTTACTCCACGTTAATACGCCTTGCATACGATTGGTTTCTTGGTCGTTTATCGCAAAATGTTTTAAATATACATATGCGCCTTGTTCTTGGTAAGCTTTCGTAACAGCAGCTGCCATAATCCCCGAGTGAAAACCATCTTCCGAATAATATTCGAAGTTACGTCCTGAGAATGCTGTGCGGTGAATGTTCATTGCAGGAGCATACCAACCATGCACTTTATAAGCTTGAGACTCCATACCTACTGCTGTGCCCATTTCTTTTGCAAGTTCAACATTCCACGTAGAACCGAGCATTACTGCTGCTGGAAATGAGACTCCTTTTATTGGTGCAGCGGAAATAATTTGGCTGATTCCTGCTGGTCCGTCTAAATCAAGTGTTTCTGGTTTACCTACAGATGCAATTGCTTTCGTTTTATAACCACCATGTGTGGTAAGCTCTACCATGTCATCGACAGACAACTGATCAAGCAATTCATCCCAGCTTTCATCCTCTAAATCAACGCCAGTATATTCTGCTAAAGTTTTTCCATTATCTTGGTTTGTCGGTGGTGCTTCATCACGCGTATCGGCGGGTACTTGGTAACGGATGTTGTTAATATAATCGACAAATTCTTGTTCGATTACTTTACCTGTAACCGTCTTTGTTTCATCTTCTGCTGTCGTTACTGTAAATTGTTCACCGCCATCAAGTTGGTCTAAATTTGCAAAACCATTTGCTCTCGATAGATAGGTGTCAATACTACCTTCCCCTGTAACTTCTTCGTCAAATTGGTTGACTGCTACTTGTTCATCCGTTGAGCGCCCTTCTTCGCTGTATACGATTTGTTCAAGTTCTTTTGTTGCTACATCGGCGATTTTTTCATGCGAATTTTTCATTAATGAAACCGTATAATCGCCCGCTTCAAGCACATACGATCCAGTATCACTAAATATTTTTTCATAATCATACGCACTCATATCTTCTACTTTAAAAGATAACGTAACGGTCTCTGATTCACCCGCTTTAATAACATCGGTCTTGGCAAATGCCGCAAGTTCTACGGATGATTTTTCAATTTGGCCTGTGTAAGGTGCAGTGTAGTAGAGTTGTACTACTTCTTTCCCATCCACAGCCCCCGTATTGGTCACTACGACATCAACTGAAATTTCTGTATCGTTCCAGACTAAGCTATCTTGGACGACTTCTTGTTCAAACGTTGTATAACTTAAACCATATCCGAATGGATAAACGACTTTTCCGTTATAGTCAATCGTACCTTCTACAGCAGCCGTTTCATAATATCGGTAACCGACATAGATGCCTTCGAGGTAATCGACATACGTTAGTCTTACATTATTTTGATCAACTGCTTCTATGTAGCTACCATCACTGTTTTCGAGCACATAACCTTGGTCGCCGAAGCTGATTAATGATGGCTGATCCAGTAAATCTGTAGCAAATAAATCTACTGTTCTACCAGATGGATTCACCTTGCCAGTAAGCACCTTGCCAAGAGAAACAAACCCTCTTTGTCCAGGACCAGCGATGTTTACGATACTTTTAATTTGTTGATAATCTTTTACCCAATCAAGTTCGAACGTATTCGCACTATTAACAACAAGTACTACATTGTCAAAATTGGCTGTAACAGTATCGATCATCCCTTGTTCTCTGTTACTTAATTGAAGATAGTGTTTGTTTGGATCCAAGTCATCCTCAAAACCGAATCGTTGGCCTGATGGACTATTGGCAGAACCATTCGGGTCGAATGTATCAGGTCCATCTAGACTTCTTGGTAAGTCCGCACCTTCCCCACCGGAACGTCCAATAAAGATAACCGCCGTATCTGAGAATGCTTTTGCTTGTTGCATTCTTTCTTCCGTATAGAAATCTTCTGGATTCGGTTCTGGAATTGTCCAGTCTTGACCATCATAGCCTATCACTGGTCTTTCAAGTTCCAATGCTGCATACGCATCGTATAATTCCTCGTTCACTTCGATACCAGCCGCTTCTAGTCCATCTTTTGGTGTTATTGCGGCTGTTGTATCGGTACTTCCTGAACCGGTACCACCATAGATTGGATTAGTAAAGCTCCATCCGAATACGTTTACCTTTGTTGTATCTTCAAAAGGCAACGCATTTTCATTGTTTTGTAAAAGCACGATACCTTCATCCGCAATTTTCTCTACGACCACTTCTGATTCACTACGAACTTGTTGCACTTCCTCCGTATTCGTGTCCACTGTTGCTAGAAAAGACGTTACTAAATCATTAAAGAAATACAAAGCGATATTAACAACGATGCCGAGCAAGAGTAAAATTCCTAATATCGAACTCCAAATGATGCGAAACTTCTTGTTACTCATTTTTTTCTTGGCCATTTCTATTTCACCTTTTTCCTCAGAAATTGTATTACATAATTTTAGAACCTACTATTTATGTGCTAGTTACTGAAGAAGTTTAGGTTCAAAGAACAGGTTAAAACGTAATCCAACCATTTGCTGCGAAAGCTTGTATATGAAGACACAACTACTACTCCCTGATCAATTCGCTTCATCAATCGTCTGCTCGTGACCATAGAGCTGAAACTGAAACTTTATACCGTTTTCTCGTCTTGTTCAGGAACCTTTTTCATGACAACAAATTTTAATACCGGATAGATAATGATTACTTGCACCATGATATTAATAGCATTGGTAATGTTCGTTCCCCAGAATGAACCGACAACACTAGAAATTGGTCCTAAAACAATCGTCGGTATATACATGCAAATCACATATACGACAATAACGGTGAATAAATAAATAGGAATTGCTGCACCCAATTTATTGTTAGCGTTAAATACAAGCTTCCGTTGCACGATAAAATTCACCGCTTGCGCCGCAAAGAAACTAACTAAGAAAGATAGAAACCCTGCTAAGCCACCATTTTCTGTGGAATAGTTAAAGATCCAAAGGTTAAAATCTGTCGTAGCCAATGATACAAATATAAAACTCATACACAAATTCAGTACTACAAAATTAGTAATGGTTGCGATGTTACTTAATAAATTAAACATAATAAATTCATACAAATTGGCGTGCTTTTCTTTAAATTGTTTTATCTTTTCAATCATACTTACCTCTCCTCGACGGCAATTCCTCTTGATCATAATTGCGTATTACTTGTTTTGTTCCCGGTTGTCCGTTCATCCTTTTGCCTCAGCTTTGGAAAGACCTTTCGCTTGTTTCAACATCTTTTTTCTTTCCTTTAGCACATGTCCTAATCCTTTAAAGAAATGTCCATTAACGATCATTAAGATTCCGTCTAACATCGGCATATTAATAATCCCACCAGTCATTCTTGCCATCCCACGGAATGGCATATGGTATACTGACATCATAATTAGATTAGCAGTTTCTCTTTTGCCAATCTTGCGTAAAAACCAATGGGCAAATGTAATGAGCTTAAAAGCAAATCTCGCAAATCCACCTTTTGCATATGCACACTGGGCAATTGTATCGTTGTAGCCGAGTGGTTTGGAGCGGTCCCACGTTGACTTAGGAACTTTATGTCCTAATAATGATTCAAACTCTTCTACGCTAACATTGCTTGCTTTGCCAGTATAATAGGATGGTAGTTTTGCTTGATCATACGGAGCAGGTGCACCCGTCCCTTCGACAGCTAGCGTAGTTTCAAGACGAATATCAGCGCTTGAGGCACCGATTAGGATGTTGTAATCCGCAGCTTCCACTTCCCACTTGTTCGTATTCACATTAAAATAACGGAATGTTTTATCGTCAAAAGCAATGGTTACCGTTTTCGTCTCCCCTGGATGTATAAATACTTTCGCAAATCCTTTTAATTCCTTCTTTGGTCTAAAAATATCACTAGATGCACTGCCAACATATAGCTGTGCTACTTCCATACCAGCAACATCACCTGTATTCGTAACATCGAATGTCACTTTGTCCAGATCAACTTGAATATTAGAATACGCAAACGTCGTATAGCTCAGTCCATATCCAAATGGGAACAATACATTCACAGCGGCTGTATCAAAGTATCGATAACCAATATACATCCCTTCACGGTATTCCACGCTCACTTCTTTACCTGGGAAGTTGTGAGATGAAGGCGTATCCTCATAACGAAGTGGATACGTTTCCGCCAATTTTCCGGATGGATTTACATCTCCGGATAATACACGAAGCATTGCTCGTGAACCCGCTTGACCAGCAAGATACCCATGAACAAGTCCTTTTACTTTATCAATCCAAGGCATTTCGACTGCAGCACCACAAGATAAAACAACGACGATATTGTCGTTTACTTCGGATAATGCGTTTAACAAATCAATTTGGTTTTGTGGTATGTGCATACTTGCTCTGTCCAGTCCTTCCGCTTCTGTTGCTTCATCGAGACCCATGTATAGGAGAACAACATCTGCTTGTTTAGCAAGTGTACATGCATCATTTATTTTTTGGTTATTTTTCTTACCGTATCGTTCAAAGCCAGGTTCATAGCCAATACACGTAAGCCCTGACTCTTCCAAGCATTCTAATGTGTTATCTAATCTCGTTGGATTCACTATTGATGAACCCGCACCTTGATAACGTGCTTCTTTAGCAAACTGACCAATCACTGCTAGGTTATTATTTTTTTGTAACGGTAAAATATTTGCTTCATTTTTAAGCAGTACAATCGACTCTTCCGCGACCTTTTGTGCAACTCTATGATGTTTATTCACATCAAAATCTTTATCTCTCAGAGGATTGTTGAACACTTGCTCCGTCGTAAAAACAAGATCTAGTAAACGGTCTACTGCCTCATCTAGTACTTTTTCTTGTATTTTCCCACTGCTTACTGCATTTACGATTTCCAGATTCGTTTCGCCAGCAGTTGTAGGCATTTCTAGTTCGTTTCCAGCTACTAAACCAGCGACGCGATCATTACTGCCGCCCCAGTCCGTTACAACTACACCTTCATAGCCCCACTCATCTCGAAGGATTACCCTCATTAAGTGCTGATTTTCATTGGTATACGCACCATTGAGCATATTATAAGAAGACATAACCGTTTTTGTCTTTCCTTCTTTGACAGCAATTTCAAAAGCAGTCAGATAGATTTCGCGTAGCGTTCTTTCATCAACAATCGTATCAATCGACATCCGGCGTGCTTCTTGGTTATTAACAGCAAAGTGCTTCACACACGCTGAAATGCCATGTGACTGAATCCCGCGAATATACGCAGCAGCCAATTTACCAGCAAGATAAGGATCTTCACTGAAATATTCAAAGTTCCGTCCACATAAAGGGTTTCTTTTCATGTTAATGCCAGGCCCGAGCAGCACGTTAACCTTTTGTGCAACAGCCTCTTTCCCTAAATAGTCCCCTATTAATTCACCAAGCTCTTGATTCCAACTATTAGCAACAGTTGCTGCGGTTGGAAAACAGGTTGCCGGAATACTTTCATTTAATCCCAAGTGGTCCGCTGCTTCTGCTTGTTTTCTAATTCCATGCGGTCCATCGGAAAGAAACATACTAGGAATCCCAAGACGTTCTAGATCCATCGTCTGCCAAAAGTCTTTCCCAGACATGAACGATGCTTTCTCTTCTAAAGTCATCTGTTGAATTAGTTCTTTATATTTCATCGTCTCTTCCTCTTTTTATATAGTTGGGCGGTATCTTCGTGAAATACCGCCCAGTTTCAAATTCTATTCTTATGCTTAAATACAATCGTGTTAATTCAATTCGACAACTGCCTTCTTGTCTTTTTTCCAAAATCTTCGGTATGTGAGATACATCATCAGAGCAATTAACACAGTGCCAATCACGTTAATTGCGATTTGAACGGTTTTGGCCACTTGCATGCCTTCTTCAAAATGACTTCCCGGCATTGCACCATTCATTGCATTAGAATTAGCAATCGGATACAACATGTTGTGCATCGCTTGGCGACCGTAGTAATATTCCGCTTCACTACTTTCATCAAACGTATAGCGTGCACTATCCGGCGCATACGTTAGTTTTCCGTCTGCTCCAGATTCAATCATTTGATAACCATCCATAAATACGCCTGTATTGGCATTATCGGTAATCACAAAGCCATTAAAGCCCCATTCACTTCTGAGTACACCTGTCATTAATGGATAGTGTCCTCCCGTCCATGTATAACCAAGACGATTAAAAGCGGACATTACCCCTAACCCTGATGGAATTTCGCGAGATGTATTTTCGTACGCTCCATTTTCACCTTCTGTAAGGTAATTCAACTCGACAGTTCCTGATTTTAAGCTCATTTCAAACGGCTTCAAATATATTTCACGAATCGCTTGTTCATTTGACCATGTTGCAAGTCCAAATTGTCCGTCACGGTCTCCACGGTGATTTTCTTGATCGTTTAAAGCAAAGTGCTTAATGTACGTGTACAATCCTTTACTAGATGCCCCGTAGGTTGCTGCAGCCCCAACATGTCCGGATAAGAATGCATCCTCTGAGTAATACTCACCGTTTCTACCACTAAAAGGTGTGCGGTGAATATTCATGGACGGTGCATACCAACCATTAGCTCCACCTAATAACGCTTCATTTCCAATCATCTCACCAAATTCTTGTGCAAGATCTACATTCCATGTTTGCGCAAGAACCATACTATTTTGGAACATCATGCCTGTTCCGCCATAAAATAAACCTGCTGCCGTATCCGCATCAATCACAAACGGTTTATCTATCGAATCAAGTGGTGCTGTTCCGTAACCAGATTGTGTGATCATCATCTGATAATCTTCTGGCGTTAATTGATCTAATAATTCATCCCATTTCGGATCATCATAGTCCAAGCCGCGCATCTCAATTAGCGTTAAGTCGTTATCTGCACCAAATACAATGTTTGCATCAATTGTACTAGGATCCACCGGACTTAGAGAATCGGTTGAATCTAACTGCGCTAACCCTTCATCGCTAATTGTTTTATAGTAAAGGTATGCTGCTGGATCTCCATTTTCATCTGTACCATTTATTTCATTACCCCACGTACTAATTACATCACTAACCTCACCGTCATGTGTTGGGAAAGTACCTTCCCAATCATTTCTAGTCAGATACGTAATATCGCCTTCTGCGGCATCAAATTGATTGGTAATTTCAACTCCAGTTGCCGTGTCTTGGGCATAAGTTGTCGTATCAACATCAGCAATATCTGGTTCATATGTTGCAACCAATTCTTGATTTCCATCTGTCGTCATACCATCAGCAGCTGTAGTTCCTTTTGCGGCAAGCACATTATTAACCGCATGATGCGAATCAGTCGCTGCTGTAATGTAATACGTTCCAGCATCTAAAATATATGTTTGTGCATTAACATAGTCATATGATTTTAACTGCTCTTGGTCAAAAGTAACGGTGACGGTTTCTGTTTCACCAGGTTGTAGTTCATTTGATTTACCATAACCAACCAATGTAACAGCAGGTTTTTCTACGTTGTATTGCTTGTCATACTCGGTATATGGACTTTGTGCATAAATTTGCACAACATCTTTACCTGCAACGTCACCCGTATTGGTAACATCGACTGTAACCGTAGCTGTAGTTCCGTCCCATGAAGTAGCGTAATTGTCCCATTCAAAGCTCGTATAAGAAAGACCATAACCAAATGGATATACGACTTCTGATGCATAATCATACTCCCCAGCATTTCCTTGTTGTAAAACAACATCCTCATATCTAGTTTCATAGTATTTATAACCTACATAAATACCTTCTTTATAGCTTACATAGTTATATTTCGTCTGTTCGCCATCTTCTGTATAATATTGATAACTTCCGAAGTTTTTTGCTGCTGGTGATGCTAGGGCATCTGCTGCAAAAGTGTCTACCGTACGTCCGGATGGATTAATATCCCCAGCATAAATGTCTGCCAGTGCATTAATTCCGTATACTCCAAGCGCTGGCGCATACACGACGCTAGTGATATTAGGAAACTGTTCGATCCAATCCAATTCCAATGCTGCATTTGAATTAACCAACAATGCTACATCATCATAATTATCATTTAAATATTGTAAAATCTCTAACTCTACTGAATCTGGTTCAAGATAATTTTTTGTCTGATCTTCTGACCTGTCCGTGTGGTTATACATCGAACGCGGCATATCACGTCCTTCTCCAGCCACGCGTTTTAACACAAATACAGGTACCGTTCCTTCAGCACTATCTAACAATCCTTCTTCACTTTCCATGTCAGCCAATGGAGCTTCATTGATTGAAAAATCTTCTTCATCACCAAAGCTGATCGAGCCTGGTCCTAATCCATAATCCTTACCATTTCCTGATGCATAAAAATCCCACATCGTTTCATTTACACCAAATCCTCTAGATTCAAAGCCAGCTTTCAGACTAGTAACACCTGTCGCGGTACCAGGTATACCAAATCCACCGGTAGCGAAATTGTCACTGTTAGCACTAAAGAAGCTGAATGTAGTTTCTTCTGGATATGGCATTGCATTGTTTTCATTTTTTAATAGCACAATGCCTTCTCCTGCTATTTTCATATTAAGCTCTTCCTCAGCCTCCGCTATTTCATCCTCTGTGTAATCGGATTCATTGTAGTTTAAATTTAGTCCTTCCGTATTCACATCCGAATTATCTATCGATTTGTTGTAACCGATGATATTGTTAACCATTCGGTTATTTTCAGGTAGTAGCGTATTGGCTAACACCATTAAAACGATTAATACAACGGTAAGCATACCTGATAGCACTGTACGTATGATCTTACCAACTTTTCCACTTCGCTTTTTCTTTTGCTTATTTTTTTTCATGAGCGAATAATACCTCCTAATAATAGATTGCAACTATAACAAATAATATTGCATGTTAAGCAACCGCTTCGTGCAATCGCTTACAGATATAATAAAAAAATAGGACGCCCTATTCAATAAGACTGTCCTATTCTTACATTTTATTAGCATATTCTTAGCATCTATTAGGGGATTGGCATTAAAATGTTTAAACGGAACACTTCATCTGCTTTTGTTGTTAATGTGCCTCCATATTTATCTACTACATGACGGATCGACTTTAGCCCATATCCATGATATTTTGTATTTTCTTTTGTTGTAAGCGGTAATCCATCATTAAACACTAGTCTACCCGCATACGTATTTTCTATATTTATCGAAATCATGCCTTTGCTTTCTTTAACGATAAAGCTAATAATCCGGTTTTCATCCTTTTCCAGAAGTGATACGGCTTCTAGCGCGTTTTCCATTGCATTGCCAAACAACGAATAAATATCACTCACTGATAAAAAATTAAGCTTCTCTCCGTCTGCAATGCAAGAAAACTTAATACCGTGATTGGCACAGTACAGACTTTTCTCCGCAATAATCGTATCTAAGGTTTCATTTCCAGTCTTGACTGACGTATCATACATCGTAATCGCATCTTTAATTTCATTTAACTCGTCTTTCGTCAGAATCGTTCCTTTTGATTCATGCTTTTCAATGAGCCGCTTTAGATCATGCGATTTGATATTAATCAACTCAATATATTCTTTTCTTTGTTCGTACTGTTTATGTTCCTGATAACGAAGCTGTTGAATTAACTCGACTTCACGTTCGAGTTTGCCTTTTTCCAAAATACCAGCTCTAACCATGAGCACGAGCACACATCCGAGGATCGAGAATACGCACGTAATGATTGTAAGTACAACGCTATGCACACCATTAAAGTAATAGTCACGTACGTTGCTAATAATAATCATCATAAATAGCATGATAAACAACAAGACAAGAACATTGCGTCCCATTGATTCAATCGATACGAGTAGATTTGCTTTCCGCGCGAAAACAATATAAACAATCGTATAAACAACGACTAAAACTACACCTTCCAAAAGAAACAATAGTACAGCATCAGAAAAATTGGGAGTTAAAACATAACTATCGAGATTGGTCATTAATCGAATCACATTAAAAACTTCTGAAGCAAGATGGTGAACTGTATATCCAGTAATCCCACATAACATGATGGCCCAAACGGATTCTTTGTAACATATAAAAATAAATAAAACCGTAATTAAAAATGACAAAAGAAAAAAGAACATACTTCCAAAAATCGAATAGTCGTTCCAATCAGCATCGGCCAAAAATGTGGAAAATAGATAGAAAGACACAGCTATACCCATAAGTGACAAGGAAAAACGAGCAAAAAAATGATTACGAGGTACAAATTCCCTTGAAAACATTATTCCACCTATAAAGATTCGGAGTACTAAAGAAACCCATACAATAACTAACACAATGTTCATAGGTTATTTACCACCCTTCGCCAGCCAATCGTTCAAATCTCTCATAAATTCTTTACGCTTTGGGTGGCTAATCTGTAATACGTCATCCCCCACTTTAACCGTATACTTGTGCACCCATTCCACATAACGAGGATTAACCAAATAACACCGGTTACAGCGAAGAAAATTCCACTTGCTCAAGTCTGATTCTATTTTAGAAAGCGAACCACGCGCTTCAATCTTCTTATCGATTAAATGATACGTCACATTGTGTCCGCTTACTTCTACATAAAGTAGTTTGTTTGAAGATATACGTGTAAGCCCTCCAGCATAAGAAACAACAATCTCTTGTTCTTCATTCACTTTTAACGCATTCAATGCACGCTTCATCTTAAATACGAAATTAGAGTAAGATACAGGCTTGACGATAAAATCCAATGCATCAACCTCATATCCTTTTACTGCGAATTGTGCCATATTAGTTACAAAAATAATGATCACTTCACTATCTATTTCTCGCAACTTTCTTGCCATATCCATCCCATTCATATAAGGCATTTCTATATCAAGTAAAATGATATCAAAACCAGATTGGTATTGATCTAAAAATGAAGGCGCATTTCTGTACTCCGTAATAACAAAGTTCTCCCGATTTTCTTCAGAAAAACGATTAAGATAGCCCGACAACAAATCAGATGCACGCGGCTCGTCCTCAACAATTGCAATTCTTGTCATTACTACCGCTCCTTTTGCAAAATAAAAAACTAACATAGACCCATTATGATAAACATATCGCCACAATTCAACATTTAAGTGGGTCGAGGGGTCGGTTCTTCCGGTCCGTGTTTCCAAAAATTCATCAGATCAAATACACAATGGAAAAATTACAAGTTAATCACATGTAGCATATCTATTAACTTATAGATTGCTATGCCAAGCCATCTATTTCAGTTGTCTTTTACATTTAAAGTATACACCTCTGCACTAGCAAATTTTTTTCTACTCTAATCCCCTTGACCAAATGCTCTAATTAGAGTAATATCTTTCATGCACATATACTCTAATTAGAGTAATATAAATAAAAGTAAATAACAGGGGATGAGGGAATGGATTTCAAACAGTTTTTAAAAAACAGAGGGGTCATTGCAGCCATGTTCATGGCCATTTTTTATCAAGTTATTTTTATGGTCATTTATATTCCAGGCTACAGTGCGATTCCAAAGAACATTGATCAGATGAATGTAGCATTGGTCAATGAAGACAGCAATTACGGGGAGACGATTGCTGGGCAATTATCGGAAGAACTTCCATTTCATGTGGAAACAGGTTACTCATTAGAGGAAAGCAGAGACATGTTAAATGATCGGGATCTTCAATTGGTCATCCATATACCAAGTGATTTTACGGCGAATTTAACAAGCGGTGAAACACAGCCTGGTATTGATTTTTATACAAACGAATCGAATCCAACGATTATCACAAGCACGACACAATCTGTTATTGATCAAGTACAGGCACAATTAGGTGAGCAATTTTCGATAAGTAAAGCTGAGGGGATCTTAGCTAATTTCAACGTCCCTGAAGATCAAGCAAGTGAACTAGCTGCTTCTATTCAAAACAGCTTGGATGTAAATACAGTTACGATTAATGAAGTACCGGATGGCATGCACAATCAAATGGCACCAATGTTCCTTACATTGGTTTCTTATGTTGGCGCGATGATTGCATCACTCATGTTAACTGGCACATTTAGAGATATGAAAGCTAAGATTGGTAAATGGAAAAGCTATTTATACATGAATATTGTTACGGTTATGATTGCCGTTATCGCCCCACTAATTGGGATTTCTATTTTATTTGCTATTCACGGATATGGTAGCACAACGTTTATGCATTTATGGATGCATCATGCGTTGGAACTATTTGTTGCTCTGCAATTCACTTCTGTATTCTGTTTGTTAGCGGGACAATTGGGGATGATTCTCAACCTTCCAATCATGTTAGCACAAGTAATTGCTAACGGCTCGGTCGTGACGCGCGACATGATGTACGGTGTTTATCGTGCAATTAGTTACGTTTCACCAATGTACTACAGTGTACAATCCGATTACAGCATTATGTTTGGTGGAGGTAAGTTAGCAAGTTATGAATGGCATCTAGCATTAATTGGCGTCGCAGCAATTGTAATTAATGTGTTGATTGTCGCGGTGGTACACCGCAAAAATCAGGACACGAATAAGGAGAATGTACCTTCTCCTGCTTTTATTTGATATGATGATGCTAATCAATATTAATATTAGCGAAGGAGGCATTCTTCATGTCGATCCGTTTATATATACTAGGGATTTTGGCAATTAGTAACGACCACCCCTATCAGATTAAAAAGAAACTCGTTCGGGCGTTGCCGAATAGCCAGTTTAGTGAGGGTAAATTTTACTATAACTTTGAAGCATTACAAAAAAAGGGGCACATCGAAGCAGTCGAAGTGGTGCAAGAAGGCAAGCGCCCAGATAAAACCTTATATGCGATTACAACAGATGGTAGAAAGGCACTCGAACAAGGAATATACGATAGTTTTAAAAACACAGTGATTCTTCGTGAGCTGTATATATCGATTTATTTGCTTCAATTCGTAGACAGACAAAAAGTAGCAACTATATTAGAAGATACGATAACAAAAGAAAAGCAGCGACTGCAACAGGTGAAAGAGCGGAATCAGAACAATGAAAAGTTTCTCGAAGGCTATGTAAAGCTAAATGAACAAACAAAACAATCACTCGATTTCATCTATGACCATTCTTTCAACAACGCCGATTTCAACATCAGCTGGCTGGAGAAACTATTGGAATTCGTGAAAAAATGACGGGGAACGCGGGGTCAGGTTCCTCGTCCCATTTTTTCTAGATCTCCTGTTGTTAAGTGCTATGCACTAAAGAAAGGAAGTATTGTAATGAGCACGAGCGCAACACAAGATAGAAGTACGATCAAAAAAATACCAATCCTGACGATTATGATTTTGGGTGCTTTTTTTGCACTCTTTAATCAAACAACGATGACCGTTGCACTGCCAACATTGATGGATGCATTCAATATTTTACCCTCAACCGGTCAATGGCTGACAACCGGATATATGCTCGTTAATGGTGTGCTGATACCGGTCACTGGATTTTTAATGAAACGATTTTCAACGAGGCAGTTGTTTCTAGCTTCGATGTTTATCTTTCTTACCGGGACAATCGTATCGGCAGTTGCGCCGAACTTTTCGGTGCTATTAACAGGACGATTAATTCAAGCCGCTTCCACTGGTATTATAATGCCGCTACTAATGAATGTGGTGTTATCGCTGTTCCCGCCAGAAAGACGCGGTACAGCAATGGGAACAATCGGGCTTGCGATTATTTTTGCCCCGGCAGTTGGACCAACGATTGCAGGGTATTTGCTTGACGTATACCCTTGGCAAGTATTGTTTTATGGTATGATTCCGTTTGTTGTCGTGATTATTATCAGTGCGTTTATTTTTCTGAAAAACGTGTCTGAGACGACAGCAAGCAAAATGGATTTTATCAGCTTAGTCTTATCGACAATTGGATTTGGCGGGCTACTTTATGGATTCAGTGAGGCCGGTCATGCTGGTTGGTCAAATATAGAAGTAATTGTTTCACTTGTTGTTGGGTTCGTCACCCTTGTATTGTTTACGTGGAGACAACTTGGCTCCAGTGATCCGTTTCTTGATTTGAGAGCATTTAAATATAACATGTTCTCTTTAACGACGATTATTAACTGTACGATCACGGTTGTCATGTATGCAGACATGATTTTACTGCCGTTGTATTTGCAAAATGCACGGGGTTTTACCGCTTTAGAATCTGGTGTTCTAATGTTACCAGGAGCATTGTTAATGGGCTTATTAAGTCCAGTAGTCGGCAAACTGTTTGACCGGTTCGGAGTAAAATGGCTGGCCATTATCGGGATTATCATCGTTATCGCTACGACGTACTCGTTTACAAATTTAACTGACTCAATTAGCTATACCGTGCTCATCTTGATGTATGCCGGCCGTCGTCTTGGCATGGCGCTATTCTTAATGCCACTTCAAACGGCAGGGCTCAATCAACTACCATCCAGCTTGAATGCGCATGGAACAGCAATCTCGAATACCACTAGACAAGTAGCCGGCGCAATTGGTACTTCTCTGTTAGTAACGATCATGACAAGCAGAACCGCTACACACCTCGGAGACCTTATGGCAAGTGGAGCAAGCGGCACCAAAGAATACTTGAAGATGGAAGCTTCCATCCAAGGGATTAATGACGCTTATTTCGCGATGTTAGCTTTCGCCGTAGTTAGTTTAATCTTGTCATTCTTTATCAAGCGCGTTGAACAAGCGTCTGAGGAGAGTTTGCAGGGCCAGAAGCCGTTGGGGCAGCGTTAGGGAGGCAGGGGTGATTCCCCTGCCTTTTTTATTTTATGAATGAAAAAAGAGCCTCGATACACAAGTAACCGCGTAAATATTTCCATGTTTTTTGTGTTAAAGCTACTTATTATCTTTTAATTGCTGAAGTTCATTCACTGTCACAAATTCATATTCTTCTTTTAACAATACCTTAATTATTTCTTCAACTAATTTGAGCTGTTCCCCAGAATCATCATACATAGGATGCAGGAGAATAATCGAACCATTCTTTACATTTCGCTTCACATAATCAATTTTATCATCAGCACTATCAGGTTCAATATTCCAAGTTATAGTGTCTCTATTATGTTTCATTAAATAATAAGGTAATGCAAAAAGCTTCTTACCATTTGGTGGCCGAAAGTCTATCTCACCTTCAAAACCGACACTTCTAATCAAACGGTCTGTTTTTTCAATTTCCTCTTTAATAAAGAAAGGCGATTTGAAAATCATTCGTTGGTGGGAGTATGTATGATTCCCAACCTGATGACCTGCTTTTACAATCATTTCAGCTTCTTTTTGATTCTTTTCAATCTCATTCCCAACAAGAAAAAATGTCGCTTTTATATCGTATTGTTCTAACAATGCTAGAATACGATCCACATTTTTGGTTGGACCATCATCAAAGGTTAATGCAACTACTTTCTGATTTGTTTCTACCTCATTTGTCAGTCCACCAAATACTTGAAAAGATCTAGAGTTCATCAATTTATAAGTACAAAATAATAAAAGGAAAACTATAAAAATGGCTATACAAATGAATATTATTTTCTTTTTCATATTTTTTTCTCCTTAAAATACTATTCTTACAATTTTAAATTATATCATAATTCCATTTGTTAAAGTTAGTTATTATTTACTTTTTTTGGTATTAATAATAAGT